>JAIDDH010000030.1 GCA_029055435.1 Acetatifactor sp. | reverse complement strand
CACCCACACCGCCGCAATCATGGCAGCCTCCGGCAGATTGGAAAAGCGTACCAACACATTAGTACCCAGACAGATGCCCGCTGCGAAAAGGCACCACATGCGATTATCCGTCAAGCCTATATAAAGCAGAATCACGCAGGCCAGAAAGAGCACATAGGTCAGATAATTATAGATCAGCGCCGTGGGACACCAGCACAGACTGAGCGCAGCCAGTTCTCCCACAAAGGTAATGCCCCGTGAAATCCCCAGCTTCCTCGTGCAGAAAAAGTAACCCATGATGGCCAAAGCACTGGCAAACAAACCCGTATAGAGATTCATCCCCACCAGTCCCCCGGCTCCGGGCAGCATCGTCAAAAAATGCCCCACCACATTGGCCAGATAAGTAGAAAAGAGCCACATGGAATCCATATGATCCAGCCCCATATAGACAAAATTTGCATAATTATAGCCCGTGTCCCACAAATCCAGCCCCCAGTAAATATGCCGCAGGGGATACCAGAACAGAATCACCACCAGCAGAGATTCCCACCACACTTTTTTCTTCATGAAATTTCCCTTTTTCATGAAATCTCCGATCCTCCCATTTCCACAAAAAGCTGATCCATCCGTCCCAGCTTTTCCATCCAGTTTTGCCAGCACTTCAGCCCGGAGAACAGTCTGCCCAGCATTCTCACCAGCCAGCTCCGCACCCGCTCAACAATAACACCCGTTATGAACATGCAGATAACCGCCGCCAAAAGCTTAACCAGCAGCTCCGGCACGCTCTGAATCCCTCTCGCGCCAAACCATCCCTGCCACTCATAACGCAACGCAATATTCTCATGAAACAGATAGACGCCCAGCACATAAGGCCCGGCCTGCGCTGCCGCACGCCCAATAATGCCCTCACCCTTTCCGAGCAAAAACCATCCGAACAGCCCTACCGCCGCGAAAAACGCAAATATATGATTGTATTCCAGGCTGATTTTTAAAATCAATCCCAGACTGCCCGTTCGCAGATAGACGGCCCGGAATACAAAGAGCTCCGCCAAAACAGCGGCACAGCCGCCAATATAGAGAAGCATACAGCGCCATCTCTTCTCCAGGAATCCAATGCCGAACCTTCGGATATAAGCCGCCGTCAAAAAGACACATAGATACCACAGACAATCATATCCCTGTCCATCCTCCTCCAATCGAAAAGGCAGAACCGATTTCAGCACACAAAACACCAGCAAAAGTATGATTAAAGCCAGTTTTAACTGCTCTTTTGTCATCCGTTTCACAGCCATTCCCACAAAAGGCAGCAACAAATACAAAAACACATATGCCGTCATGAACCAATAATGCCCCATGGACACCGGGAACAGCAGACTCAAGAAATAATGCGTATCTATCTCCACCGCTGTCAGACCAGTAAGCCCTGCAATCAGACCGACACCCACGGAATACATCCATATCTGCAGATACAGCTTCAGCAGTCTGCTCAATTTAAAAGAAGACTCACACAACAGATACCCGCTAATGAGCATATACAGATTCACCGCCACGATACACAATGCCTCCGGCACCCACGCGGCGATTCCCACCGCATCCATCTGAGCGGCACTCACATCCCCCAGCAGTTCTCCCTTTCCCAGAAAATGCAGCGCCACCACCATCATCATGGCAAGACAACGAAGCTCCTCCAGATTCTTTTTTCTCTCTCCCGACTTCTGCACCATTTACCAAATCCCCATGACATACTGCATCAAAAGGCTCACGCCCGTGATTCCTGCCCAGCAACAAAATCCCATCAGTATCGGCTTTCCGCCCTGTTTAATCAGCTTCACCACATCCGTGTTAAGACCGATGGCCGCCATCGCCATAATAATCAAAAACTTACTCAGCTCTTTCAGCGGATCAAACACCGCCACAGACACCGCAAATCCATTGACAGCCACCGTGGTAATCACACTTGCCAGCACAAAATACAGGATAAACACGGGGAAAATCTTTTTCCATTCCAGCTTCCTGCCCTCTCTGTTCTCCTGCTTTTCCCGCCGCATACGCCGAAATGCCAAAACCAATGTAATCGGAATGATGGCCAGCGTGCGAGTCAGTTTTACCGTCACCGCCTTGTTCAGCGTCGCCGTGCCCAGCCCGTGCATACTGTCCCACGTGGATGCCGTAGCCGTCACAGAGGAAGTATCATTCACCGCCGTGCCCGCAAAAATGCCAAAACCCTCGCTTCCGACAAAACCGAGCAAAGTCCCCAGATAAGGAAAAATAATAGCGGCCAGCACATTAAATAAGAAGATAACGGAAATCGCCTGCGCCACCTCCTCATCGTCCGCATCGATGACCGGGGCTGTGGCCGCAATAGCGGAACCGCCGCAGATGGAGGAACCCACTCCCACCAGACAAGCAATCTTTCCCGGCATCTTCATTACCTTACACAATACAAACGCAATCACCAGCGAGGTGGCAATAGTCGCCAGAATGATGGGCAGAGACTGCGCTCCCGTCTGCAGAAGCACCGAAAGATTCAAGCCAAATCCCAGCAGAATCACCGCCCACTGCAATATCTTCTTGGACGTAAAAGTAATACCCGCCTGCACCTTCTCCTTATTTTTCCAGATTAGTGCAAGCACCATACCGATAATAATGGCAAAAACCGGGCCACCGATGATAGGGAATGCTTTCCCCAGGAAAAAACAAACCACACCGATTCCCAGACACACTAAAATCCCTGCTCCCTTTTCCTTCACAAATCCCATTCCCGTTCTCCTTATCAACAATGACCAATATTCAAACCGATTATTCCAGCCTGATATATGGTTCATTTTATACTGATTTCCCGCTAACGTCAAATTTTTCCATCAAAACTTTGCAAAACTGCATGATTTTGTGCTAGAATGATGCCATCTATGGATTGGAAGGTCTTTATAAAATGAAGAAAATAATTATTATCGGTAGCCCCGGCGCCGGAAAAAGCACATTTGCGCGAAAACTGCGGGATGTGACCGGTCTTCCCCTATATTATCTGGATATGCTGTGGCACACACCAGAGCGGACACATATCTCCCGGGAAGAATTTGATACACGTTTAGACCAGATTATCAAAAGCGACCGCTGGATTATCGACGGAAATTACCAGCGCACACTCGAAGTTCGTCTAAAAGCATGCGATACTGTCTTTCTAATGGATTTCCCTCTAGAACTCTGCCTTGCAGGCGCACAATCCCGCATCGGAAACGCGCGCGAAGACCTGCCGTGGATTGAATCCGAATTTGACCGAGATTTCAAACAATGGATCATTGATTTTCCAAGAGAACAATTACCTCAGATATACGAATTGCTTAAAAAATACCAGATCAAAGAATCGCAGATAAATAGTGATAGCAAGAATATCATCATTTTCAAGTCGAGAGCGGAAGCCGATGCATGGATAAACGAGCTGGCCTCCCCGCATTTATTCCAAACTCCCTTTTCGGAATTGTGATCCGTGAAAAAATAGGTTATACTTGTACTGACAAATCGAAGTTGGAACAAGATATAAAAGAAAGAGGATGAATTTTATGAAAAGGAAAATAATAGCAATATCATTATGCATTATGTTTATTTTATTGTGCAGCGGCTGTGGCGCAAAAACGGAAGAAATGCAATTTTCTATACCTGTTGAGCGACTTCAGCCGGAAGAGAATCGGCATACAGAAGATGTGAATGCTGAAAATGTGAATAATGAAAATCTAAATGATATAGAAGAAAAAAGTGAAGCCGAAAGTATTCAAGATGAGATTGCAAAAGTAGAGGATAAGTCTTATGAATATGAAAATGCTGATTGGAGCAGCATGGGACAGCAGGAAATGAATCAGCTTACCGCACAATGGTATCAGCTTTGGGATGATGAACTCAATTCTTTATGGAGCAGATTAAGTGATGAATTGGATGCTGAAACGAAAGCAAAAGTGCTTGATGAACAACGCGCGTGGATTAAAAGAAAAGAAGAAAATGTAAGAGGTGCTGGTGCATCGGCTTTTGGTGGAAGCCTTCAACCACAATTAGAAAATTCAACCGCCGAAGAAATGACACGGGCAAGAGCATACATCCTTGCCGGATATTTAGCAGATGTCAGAAACGAATCATTTACCATTCCGTCTGAAATCCAAGAAAGCATAGATATGGCGGATCCAAGCCTAAATGATATTTTTAAGAAATTTGAAGGGCAGTGGGTATTTGATGAAGAGCGTGGCGCATGTGTTGGTATTGAGAGGACAGAAACGTGTGCATATGGTGTTGAAGGAAGTAATTGGACTGTCTGGGTAACCGGCGGCGATATTATTTCTGATCTCGATGTATATGGCTATACAGGAAATAGCATCATATTCAAGACGGCACATGATGGTTACGATGCTTTTTATGAACTTTCATTTAACCTGGCTGATTCGATTAATTTTGCATATGGAACTTCTTTAGACGCCATGGATGATGTTATAGTTTGTGACTAAAACTTCCCTTCTCATGATCCCCACATCTTGTCTACAAAAATATGAAAACTCTAAAAAAAGATACCAAATCGGTATCTTTTTTAGACAGTAAGAACCATGTGTCAGAGCTTTCCCTTAAACAACCCACAAATGCTCAACTGTCCATTTTCCATAATCACGCATTGATAGCAGGGAACAAGCAGCAGGCCGAAATGATTCTTTATGTCGCTCTTCTAATTGCTGCTGACAACACCTGACAGCCATCCCTCCGGAATCAGCTCATCCAAAAAGAGTATCCTTCGCCGATTTCAAATAAATAATGTGCAAACCCTGAAAGTTTTTTCCTCCTTCTGCGATTTAAGAGATAGAAGGCAGGTTATGATGCTGCAGAAAGAATGGAGGATTCCTATGAAAAGAAAAAGAAGCAAGCAGTTGGCAGGCTTATGTCTGCTCCTCTTTGCGGCGCTGAGTTTATGCGCCTGCGGCAGAAGTGCCACAGAAAGCGGAAAGGAAAACGATGCTCTGGCAAAGGAACATGTCTATCGGTTTCAGGAAATCGAAATGCCGGATTTCGGCGGGGACGAATATGAGGTCTGTGCCTCCGGCTACAGAGACGGGGAGATTTTCCTGCTGATGAAAGTAACAGACTGGGAACACTACAACGACAATGATATTCGGATTCTGTCCGTGGGTGACGACGGATCCGGCGCGGCCGCTGTCCCCCTTGAAACAGTTCCGTGGAACCCTGCTGTGGAAGACAGCTCCGGTGCTTCGGAAAATTCCTATTATGAAAACTACACCTTTGGGGCTGACGGCAGAATTTACGCCGTTCGATATTATTACAGAGAACCGCTGAATCCGGAAGAAAATGCCGTATCCATGCGCTATCTGTGCTGCTGGACAGCGGGAGGCCGCCTGCTGTGGGAGACGGAACTGGAGGACTGCGGTTCCGGTGACGAATCTCTTTCCGTGAACGCCATATCCGTGGCAGAGGACAGCACGGCAAGCCTGACCCTGATGGGAGAATATGCATGGCAGATATCAGTGGATGCACAGGGAAAGGTTTCCGGTTCCAGACAACTGTCCGACGAAACCTTTCAAATATTCAGTACCAGCGCTGCCATTGTGCACCAAACGGACGGCACTCTTCTGCTTGTCTGTTACGGGAAAGACGACTGGACGAAACAATACCTTGTATCCTATGACCCTGCTGCGGACACAATGGGAGAATCCAGCCGGATGCCTTCCTCCGTTTGGAACGGATACGGAAGCCTGGCCGCAGGCCCCGGCTCCGGCCTGCTGTACAGCAATCGGACGGGCATCTTCTCCTATGCCCCGCCGGATACTGCAAGCCCCCACTCTCCTTCGCAGGCCCTAGAGAGCACAAAGGTCATGGACTTCATCAATTCAGACCTGAACGTCAGCAGCTTTGACGCGCTGATCAGCCTGAGTGACACCTCCTTCGCGGGCCTGTTTTACGAAAATTACAACAGCGAGGCCAGCATGGGAATCTTTACCTATGTGGACCCGGCGGACATCCCCGACAGATCCGTGCTTTTGCTGGCAGGCTGCTACATAAGCGAGGACGTCATGCAGCGAGTAGTGGAGTTCAACCGCAGCAACGACCAATACCGCATCATCGTGCAGAATGTGGAAGAATATGATTCCGAGGAAGAGCTTGCGGCGGGCATCGCGGAGATGACAAACAGAGTCTTTTCGGGGAAAATGCCTGACATACTGGTCACTGACGGCCTGCCTGTGGAAACCTATGCCGCCCGAGGACTTCTGGCAGATATCGGGGAACTCATCGAGAAGGATGCGGAACTTTCCCAAACCGATTTCCTGACAAACGTGTTTGAAGCCTATTCCATGGATGGAAAGCTGTATTATGTGATTCCCAGTTTCCGTGTGGACACCATGATAGGAGCATCCTCCGTCGTGGGGGACAGGACATCATGGACCTTCGCCGATGCAGTGCATCTGCTGGAGACACAGTCGGAAGGGACAAACCTGATCCCGGAGGCCAGCCGCTCCTCCTTCCTTCAGACCATGATGGCGTATTGCGGCGGCAGTTTCATTGACACCGGCGCGGGAAAATGTAACTTCCAATCCCGGAATTTCCTTGATCTCTTAGAATATGCCAAATCCCTCCCTGAAGAGCTGGATGCAGATTCTTACGGCGAAGATTATTGGAGGAACTACGAAGCACAGTACCGGGAAGGCAGGACAATTCTCGCCGGCATGCCCTTCAGCAGCTTTGAGGGCATCGATTACTATGTAAACGGCATCTTCGGAGAAGAAGTTTCCTATATCGGCTTTCCCATGGAAGACGGTTCCGGTTCTTATATCAAAGCGGAGGAAGCCTATGCCATTTCCGCCCATTCCGACCATATCGAAGGGGCATGGGAATTCCTGCGGTATTATCTGACGGATGACTATCAGTCCGGCCTCCGCCGGGGACTTCCGGTACAGGAAAAAATTTTTCTCGAAAATTCCAGATCAGCCCTCAGCGGGTCCCAGAGTGATTCTACCGACAAAGAAGTGGCCGCTCCGGAACCTATGACAGAGAAGCAGCTTGAAAAACTGGTGACGTTTCTCCTTTCAGTAAACCGCCGCTATTATGAGAACGAAGAAATCATGAACATCGTGAGCGAAGAAATTGAAGCTTTCTTTGCTGGAGACAAAACGGCGGAGGAAACTGCAAAGCTCATCCAGAACAGGGTACAGCTCTATCTGGATACGAACATGAAATAATGATATACTGTGACTGTTCAGAGCCAAATATGAGCAAAATGGAAACTACGCAGCAGCATTTTGCGAATGGTTCTGAATAGTTACGATATACTTAAGAAAGGAAAAGCTTATGGAAGATACCGAAATCGTCACTTTGCTTTGGCAGCGCAGGGAATCCGCCTTGGATGAAATCATACGCCGGTATGGCGGACTGCTGAAAAATTTTGCAGGGCGAATCCTTCCCACGGCACAGGATGCCGAGGAATGCGTCAATGACACCCTGCTGGACATCTGGAATACCGTTCCCCCAAAGCGTCCCGAATCAATTGCTTCCTATGCCGTCATGCTGACCAGACGGCGATCCATAGACCGTCTCCGACGCCTGACAGCCAAAAAGCGGGGCGGAGGCGTCTACTTGGTTGCTCTGGATGAGCTGGAGGACTGCATTCCCGGAGGTGCCGCATTTGATGAAGATACCGACGAACTGCGGCAAGCCATAAACAGTTTCCTCGCCGGACTGTCCGCCGAGGACCGAATCCTCTTCATGGGCCGCTACTTTGCTCTTGAATCCATAGAATCACTGTCAGAAAGCAACCGGGTGACAAAAAACACTATAAATATCCGCCTCTCCAGAATGCGGAAGAAGCTGAAAAACCATCTGACGGAAAGGGGGATTTTCATATGAGCGGAAAAATGAACGAACAACTGCTGAATATCATGGGAAATGTGGATGAAGAGTACATACAGGAATATATCGACGCACAGGCAAAAACTCATAAATCCCAGCGAACCAGAATGCGTTTCAGCGTCGCACTGGCTGCCGCCATGGTATTGCTCCTCGGCACGGTCAGCCTCGCTGCCGTCCCGACAATCGGCCACTTCCTTGCCAATCTGGCAAATGGGAACCGCGTCGTCATGCAGAATTTTGACGATATTGAAGCCGCCTATGCCGTCCGCATAGATGACACGCAGGAATGCAACGGAGTAGTCGGTACGCTGAACAACGCAATAGTGGAGGACCACCGTCTCCTGCTGTGCTACACCTTTGACTGGAGCGGTCTGGAAGAGGCCAAGGACGGCTCTTTCCACACCTATTTCCTGCCATGGTTTTTCTACATTACAGAAGGGAATACGGTGCTCTGCCAGTCAGAATACATGGAAGGACTCTATGTAGAGGTTTATGATGACGATTCGGCGGAAGAAACGAAAGCGACCTACCTATACTGCATTGACTTAAGCGGTGTGGAGGGCCAGGATCTGATGGGAAAGGAACTGACTGTTAGGCTGCTCTATGAACAGGGCGGCGAAGGCTTTACCAGCACCTTTACCCCCACCTCCTGCTTTACGGACAGAAGCTGGAACATCGGCAAAACTTATTCATTCGGGGAGCACAGAATCTCGCTGGAGCGGATTGAGGAATCCGCCCTTTATGTGACGCTGTTCATCGACTGCAGCACCATCGGGCATAATGAGGATGAGTACCGATTCGTCCTGTCTGATGAGCTGGGCAATGATTATACCGCCTATCCAAACAGGGACAATGACGCATACGGCTACTGGTTCATCAAGCCGGAAGAAGTGGGCACGAGGCTGACCTTGAAAGTAATCCGCAGCAAAATAGAAACAGACCCCTATGGCGGAATCATTGACGATAGTTATGAAGTGTTATATGAGATTCCCATTGAGCTGAAGGATTCCTGAACTTCCTTATAAAGCATCGAACCCCCTTAGAACCCCAAAACGGGGCTAAGGGGGTTCGACTTCCTCTCCCTGTTACAGATACTTCACCCTTGCCTCATCGTAAAAGCCCCTTGCATCAGGCGTTTCTTCGGCCTTGCCCACGGCAATGACGGCAAGGGGAATGCTGCTGACAGCCAGAATTTTCTGCATTCCTTCTACCCTGTCGGTAAGAGGGTAACAGCCACACCAGCAGGTTCCATACCCCAGTTCCTTCGCCGCCAGCAGAATATTCTGGGCGGCAGCGCCGCAATCCTGAGGCCAGAAACCCTGACAGATATTCTCCTGAAGGTCAGGCCTGCCACAGATCACAATGGCCACAGGCGCGGTGGCCAGCATTTGGGTGTAGGGCATGGCCTCCATAATCTGCGCCTTCACTTCCCGGCTCTCCACGACGACAAATTCCCATGGCCGCGTGTTGCAGGCGCTGGGCGCCATCATGGCCGCCTCCAGCATCTGAGTGATATGCTCCCGGGGCACCGTTATATCCGGATTGTATTTTCGGATACTTCTGCGGGTTTTGATTGCTTCCAGTGTATTCATAGTCAATCCTCCTTCATGATTTCCATTATCACACGACAACACTCCACCTTATGCTACCTGCTTAAAACTCGTTTAATACTTTCAGTGTATCTTCCGTTATTATAACATCTGACAGGACTATTTCAAAGGCTTTGTTCAGTACGCATTTGCGAAGTTTCCTGCCACGTCTCGTATGTCTATATATGGAATGGAACGGTTCCCTCCAGGTATTCCTGCAGATTCATACGCCTATCACTGTCTGGATTGTTCTCGCCCAGCACAAGAAGCATTGCCATAATAAAACCTCCAAGACTGTGCAATTTAATCTTGCATCAGTTTGGAGGTTTATATAAACTTTAGGGTTTTCCCCAGACAAACCATAATAGTCTGTCGCATTACTAATTTGCTTTTATTCCACGAAATATATTTATCCGTAACGCTTAGATCTTACATAAAAATTATCTGGCTCAATAAACAAATAGAAAGCAGAAATGTCAATATTAAATTCAATATATATTCGCTGTATCCTACAATTTTATTGTGATTACTTTTATGAATCAGAACCTTATGCCTCTTCCCTTTTTTAGGATAAAAAAACGCAATTCCTGTGTTTTTATATACCACCTTCACACCAGCTTCTATCATTTCATACTCATATAGAGGAAACGAAGTAAAGGCATAATGACCTGTAGTGTAATCCAAACAGATTGCATAGTGCCTGACATAATTAACTTTAAAATTTATTACTTGTGCCAAAGATGCAATAAAGCAAACCAATCCAATGACTATTAACTCCATAATTATCACCTATTGCACAGCATACTGCATTTTTGAGGAAATATGAAGTTTCAAAAAGTCTGCACATTCTTTTACTTTAGAAATCGTATCCTCAATCTCTTCTTTTAACTTATCAAGTTCTGATAAATAATTTACCACAAAGCCCAATAAACCATCATTCTTAATATACTTATAATATTCTTGCTCGCCTAATATTCGTAACTGGGCTATGTTTTCCAAATATCTTGTAATATGCATAACATTATCTTGATTATAACAATAATAATACCTCTGATTATCCGTCACATGAATCTTCCAAAACAAAGATTTTGAATACGCTTCACACATATCGCTATAGCATAATATTCTATACATCTGTTCTACATCAGCTTTACTGCCTACAAGAAGATTCATAACATCACGAACAGCAACCACTACTGCTACATAACCAACCTTAGATGCTACCTGATATAGAACAAAATCTCCAACAGCTTCAAATATATCCCCTCCTATTGCAGACGCATAAACTTGTAAATATTCTTTGGCTAGTACGTCCATTACCTCATTCGCTGCTGCGCGTATATTCCTGTCTGAGCCAAAAATGCTTAAGACTTCTAATGCATCCACATTTTCATTAAAAGCAGCCTTATTTGCTTCAATCTGTGATAGAGATGTTATTGTATCCACTACGTCTGCACCATATACCAAAAAAGATATACCGTTAGAACACTTATCCAATGTTTTTTGAGAAGACCCCACTACCTGTTTCACAATATCACTATCAAAATATTTTTTTACATATGGTAAACCAGCTACGTCAAACCGCAATTCAGTGGCATCTTCACTAACCTTATTAATTTCAACAATTAATGAACTCACCCTCTTAACAAAATCACCTTCCATCTGGCTCACATTTGTTGCTCCATTCACATAACTGATTAGCTTATTAATATTGTAAATAGTATCATATGGTACTTTCCCATATTTATTCGCATTGCTGGACCATGTAACCAATGTGTCGTACCATAATTTCTTTTCTTCATCTGTTACTATATCATCAATTGTATCTTGTGTAACATATGTACTATAGTAATCAATAATAAGATCTCTATATAACTCCTGTTTGTTCCAGACACCGTTTATAATTGCCGAGTAACCTATAAGACCACGGACAAATTCATCATCCCTCAAATCCCCGGCTGTAGTTTCAAAATAGTAGAATCCGTCTGTACATAATCTATCCACTCTATATTTATTTGCCTCATAACGTAATGGATCAGTTCCGTTTTGCACCTCTTCATAATCCGACATTATATCTCCATCACTATACTCTCTCAGAGGATGTGAGATCATTTCTAAATAGATTCTCCCATTTTTTTCTACAACTTTAATCTCTTCGCCATTTTTTAAACCATCGCCATCACAATCGTCTGTCAAATTCCCCTTATCATCATAATTCAAATTAACTCCCTTTAATTCATTAGAAGAATTACTTAGCACTAGTATCCCTTCCTCAATAAGCTTCGTATGATAATCAGATATTCCATCATTATTGCTATCTTTTTTATAGTCTATAGTTTCATCTTTTATCTCATCAACTTTCCCTTGAAGCTCAGATATTACGCTGGCATAATAGTACTTTCCGCCTGTTGACTCCGCCACTTTAGTTAATAAGGCTTCATCTATTGTACTTATACCTATTGTATAAATTACAATATCTTTTTCGTTTGCCATTTCCACTAATGCCCTATAGTGTATATCATAACGTGTTGACGGCTCATCATATCCATCTGTAAAAACAATCATCATTTTGTAACCATCTGTCTCTGCATCTTCAAATACACCTATTGCCTTTTCAATTCCTTTATATATGGATGTAAGTCCACTTGCTCTCATACTTTTAACTGCATTCTTTAAAGTAACTTTATCATCCGTCATATTACAGCTTACCGTAGCACTATTAGTAAATGATACTATTGCAGCTTTGTCTTCATCTTCCAAAACATCAATAAATGAATTAATTGCTGATTTTGTTGTTGATAATTTTGTTCCCGACATACTACCTGAAAGATCCACAACAAAAGCAATATTTAAATTTTCCCCATTTGAAGACACCCTGATTTCATTATTCCATACTTTATCAAATTCAATCTTATTCAGCAATATATAGGTCGAAAAATGTGTTGTGTATGCTATAACTTTTCCATTTTCCACAATCTGATTTTCAAGTTCTTCAAAAGACTTTGTTTCCTCATTAAAATAATATATTCTTGGCTGAAACTCTTCACTAATTTCCCCAATATTAATATCATATTCGAATATTAATTCCGCTACATCAAATTCTCCATTTAATGTAAAGTCATATGCATCTCCTATATAACCTGCAATTGACGGTGTAATATAGCAATTATCATGCGACTTAACCTTGTCGATATTTAACGATTCCACATCTGCATTATGAACCTCTACATTAACACTTGCAATCACTGGATTCGCCTCATTTATACGTCCAATAGATGCTGATAGCGCAAAACTATCATTGTACACTAACGGATCATAGCCATTTTGAAGTTCCCAACCATCTGAAGCACCATCCCCGTCAGAATCTTTAACGGTCGGATCAGTAAAATATTCATACATTTCCTCATAATCTGACAACCCATCAATATCAGTATCATAATAGGCTGGATTAGTACCATTTTTTACTTCATCACCATTAATAATTCCATCATTATCAAGATCATCATTATAGTCATCTATGCCGTTATTATCCGTATCTACAATTAATGGATTTGTTCCTGTTATGTATACTTCTTCATAATCAGTTAACCCATCTTTATCTGTATCAGCATCAAATACATCTGTCCCAAAATATTCTTCTAAAGAATCAACTATACCATCCTGATCTGTATCGACTTGGCATAAATAATCCAGCCATCTTGCATACAATGTAATATTTCTATGCACAGCGGTATTTTCAAAATCAAATTTTTCTGAAAAACTTTCATCTACATACCATCCAATAAAATAATATCCCTCTCTCATCGGATTTTCTGGCTTAGTTACATATTTTCCATCACTAATTATCTGCACTTTGGGAATCCTGTCAACATCTTCAGCTCCCACACAAAATTTTACTACATATCCATCAGCATTTCTATATGAGTATAATATATAATTAATCGGCTCATTCCCTGTCTCGCCGCCACAACCTTTCATTCCAAAGAAAACGCTTCCCCCGGGGACTATTGTGCTGTTGTAGGTCGCATTCCTCACAACATAATGGTTTCCCTCATGCTCCTCAATAACGCCATTCCAGATTTCCGTGATTTCCCTGTCAAAATCAAACTCTAAAACCCAGTCCTCCAATGCAACATCCGTATTATTTGTTATGGAGACATTGCCTGTGAAGCCGCTTCCCCAATCACTTTCTACCCGGTACTCTATGGCATAGTCTTCTTGTTTGACTTCCGCGCTTGTTCCTATAATTCATAGTTCTCCGGGAATCCCTTAAATGCATGGTTGCCGGAAATACCGAACTCTATGCTTCCACCGGCTACAATGTCCTGGTTCCAGCCTGCATTCTTAATCACATATTTTTTACCGTTATTTTCGGATACTTCCGCATTCCAGATATTCGTGATCGCATTATCATAGTCAAAACCCAGACACCAATTCTGGATTGTGCTGTTCCCCGTATTTTCCAGTTTAATGTTAGCATTGTATCCCGTATTCCAATAGGATGTCAGGGTGAATGTAACCTTGTAATTTTCCCCTTCAAACACCTTCTCGGTTGTCGTCTGATCCCAGCTCCCGCGTCCTGTATCATCTCCTGCTGTAGTTCCAGCCTCCACGGCAGCATTATCCGCCACGGCAGCATTATCTGCCGTTTTATCTTTCACTGGTGTTTCAACCACTGTCTCCGCTGCACTCGTCTCCAGATAGCCGCTGCCGATCTCTACTTTTTCCTGCGCGCAAACCTCTGATACATTGACTGTACCAACCCCTATTGCTGTTGCAAGTATAACTGCCAATACTCTTTTCCATCTTCTGTTCATACCACACTCTCCCATTTTTATATTTTTAAAATTAAAACAAGCTCATTATAACAGTCTCTTGTTTTAATGTCAATCTCTTTTTGTTTTAGATTACCACATTAAATAATTGATTAAAAACAGAAAAAATTTATCTATTAAATGAGAAACTTATTAAAGCCCTAAAATTCCCACTTGACATCTCCGCTCTAACACATTAGACTAATTTTATACTCTAATGCATTAGACTGCGGGGATATTTAGGAGATATTTAATCGAAAAACAGCTATTTTAGGAGACATTTGGAGGTATCTTATGAACACACCGAAAATATTTGAGAGCGAATACCGTTTCTGTCTGATTCTCTGGGAGCATGAGCCCATCAAAAGCAAAGACCTGGTAAAGCTCTGCGAAGAACAGCTGGGCTGGAAATCCACCACTACATACACAGTCATCAAGCGTCTGTCCCAGCGGGGCGTGCTCCAAAACAAGGACACTATCGTCACCTCCCTCGTCTCCAGGGACGAGATACAGGAGGCGGAGATTGAAGAACTGGTGGAACAGAAATTCCAGGGCTCTCTCCCCGCTTTCATCGCCGCCTTCGGACGGCACCGGAAACTGTCGGACGCGGAAGTAGAAGAAATCCGCAAAATCATCGAAGGGTAGCCATATATAGGAGGTGACGCCATGAACACCCTTTTTTCAGAAATCATATCAGAAAATCTATTAGAAACTGCTTTCCTCAGATGTGTCAATCTCAGCATCAGCGCAAGCTGGCTTATTCTCGCCGTACTGCTGCTTCGTCTCGCTCTCAGGAAGGCCCCCCGATGGATTTGCTGTCTGCTGTGGATGCTGGTGGGGCTTCGCCTGCTCTGCCCCTTTACACTGCAAAGTCCTCTCAGTCTGATTCCAAGCACCGAGACTATTCCTGAAAATATTCTGCAGAGTCCCGCGCCCGCTATCTCCAGCGGCATCCCTGCGGTGGACGCGCAGCTTAATCCCATAATATCCGCCTCCTTTGCGCCTTCGCCCGAGGCCAGCGCCAATCCGCTGCAGATTATTACCTTCATCGCCTCCTGCATCTGGCTCATCGGCATCTTTGTCATGCTCATGTATCTGGCGGGAAGCTTTATCTGCCTGCGTCTGAAAATGAGCACCGCAACCCGTCTCAGAGACAATATCCGTCAGAGCGAGTTTGCAGGCTCTCCATTTATACTGGGCATTCTCAGACCACAGATTTATGTACACTATGATCTGAACGGAGATGAACTCGCCCATGTGCTGGCCCACGAACAGGCGCATATCGCCCGGAGAGACCATCTGCTCAAGCCCCTGGGCTTTCTGATTCTGTCGGTATACTGGTTCCATCCGCTGGTCTGGCTGAGTTATCTGCTGTTCTGCAAAGATATCGAGCTGGCTTGTGACGAAAAAGTCATCCGCGGCCTGGACGACACCCGGCGCAAAGCCTACTCCCTGACCCTGCTCTCCTGCACAGAGACTCATGCAGGCCGCCGCACCGGACATCGCTCCGCAATCAACGCCTGTCCTCTGGCATTCGGCGAGCTCAATGTAAAAGAGCGCGTCCTGCGAATCAAAAACTACCGCAGACCCGCACCTGTCCTTGTGATTGCGGCCATTGCGGTCTGTGCGGTCACGGCCTTCTGCTTCCTGACCTCTCCCGCTGCAGAAGAGGAACACACACTCACCGACAATCAGTCGACACCTGACAGCGATACGCCCGGTAACACCGCCATAGCGCCCACACCCGATGAGGCATCCGACAACACACCCAATGAAGTCGGCGACACACCTGACAATACACCCGCTGACGCGCCCGACATCATGCCCAACATTTATCTGAGTCCCGATGAAAGACTCACAACGCTCACACAGGATGAGTCCACAGCCATCACCGACGCCATTCTGTCACACAATCGGAGCGCTTACACACCATCCGCTATCCGATCCGCCTGCAGTTTCGTACTTCTGGCAAAATCGGAAGGCTCCTCTGCCTCAGGAAGCACGCGGCACAATATCTCTTACTATGGATGGGCTTACTATATGGAATACGGAATTACCGACCAGGGAATTCAGGATATCAGCGGAAGTCACATTCCTGTGATACTTACTTTTTCCTTAGATAATGACTACCACCGGATGCTCTCCATGTCCATGCCGGAAGCCGTCTATCGGGAATCTGAGGCTCTGAAAGGCTATGTTTTAGAAGATTATTGGATACCGGGAGACGGAAAGTATTATGAGGAGGGTATCCGAAAGAATTTCCCCCCTTTCGCTCAGGCGGATGCTTTTGACTCGCAAAAATACCTGCTTCTGCAGGAGATGGAGTGTTATCGCCAGGCCGTGCTCACCGCAGGACTGGACACGGACAGTATCGACCTCATACTGGAACAGCTACTGGACACTATCTGTTCCGTCCCCGTCTGGTCCGAACTCTCCGCCTCCTCCTCGACGCAGGATTATATCGGCTATCACCTGACGGAATACCGCAGACTCACTTACTATGGAGAATACACGCTGGACTACAGCGAAAGACACCCTGGGCAGGACCTGCGAGGGCAGATTCTGCTCAGGGCGTGTGAAGACATTCACAATGCCATATTGACTGCTACTTCAAATTCCGATGACTCTTCCATGGATTCTTCCATGGTTTTCCATTGAAGAATCCATTGGACTCTACTGCACAACCAGATTAGAATATCCCATCAGGCTCTCATCCACGGCTCTGGCAGCCTCTCTGCCCTCGCGGATGGCCCACACTACAAGAGACTGTCCCCGGTGCATATCGCCTGTGACAAACACTTTGTCCACACTGGTCTGATATGCGCCGGCCTCGGTCTTTACATTGGTGCGCTCGTTCAGCTCCACACCGAAAGCCTCCGCCACATAACTCTGTGTGCCCAGAAATCCCGCCGCGATCAGCACGATATCTGCGTCCAGCATCTGCTCACTGCCCGCTATCTCCTGCATGTTCATGCGTCCGGTCTTCTCATCCTTCACCCAACTCAGCTTCACAATCTTCACGGCCTTCAGATTGCCGTTCTTATCCTTGACAAACTCCTTCACCGTGGACTCATAGATGCGGGGATCATGGCCGTATAATGCGATGGCCTCCTCCTGACCATAGTCCGTCTTGCACACCTTGGGCCATTCGGGCCATGGATTGTTCTCGGCGCGGCTGTCGGGCGCCTTGGGCATCATCTCGATCTGCGTCACGCTCTTTGCGCCGTGGCGGATGGAAGTGCCCACACAGTCATTTCCCGTGTCCCCGCCCCCGATGATGATTACATGCTTGTCCTTGGTGTCCACATAAGTCTTATCTGCAAACTGCGAATCCAGCAGGCTCTTGGTATTTGCCTTCAGAAAATCCACCGCAAAATAAATGCCTTTGGCGTCCCTGCCGGGAGCCTTGATATCTCTGGGATTGGAGGCACCGCAGGCCAGCACTACCCTGTCGAAATCATGGAGCAGCTTATCCGCTTTGACGTCCCTGCCCACATCTGTGCCGGTGACGAAGGTCACGCCCTCCTCTTCCATGATCTTTACCTTGCGCTCCACGATCTGCTTCTCCAGCTTCATATTGGGGATGCCGTACATCAGAAGTCCGCCCACTCTGTCAGAGCGCTCGAACACCGTCACCTCATGCCCCCTGTGATTGAGCTGATCGGCCACGGCTAGTCCCGACGGGCCGCTTCCCACCACTGCCACGCGCTTTCCGGTGCGCACCTTGGGCGGATTGGCCGCCGCATACCCTTCCGCATACGCATTTTCGATAATGGCATACTCATTCTCCTTGGTGGCCACAGGGTCACCGTTCAATCCGCAGGTGCAGGCCGCCTCACACAGGGCGGGACACACCCTCGAAGTAAATTCCGGGAAATTATTCGTCCTCTTTAACCGATTGTAAGCCTGCTCCCAGTTGCCGGTGTAGACCAGATCATTCCACTCCGGCACCAGATTATGCAGAGGACACCCGCTGGCCATGCCGCAGATCATCATCCCCGCCTGACAGAAAGGCACTCCACACTCCATACAGCGCGCCCCCTGAAGCTGCTGCTTCTCCCGCGGCAAATGCCTGTGAAACTCATTGAAATGCTTCACCCGCTCACCGGGAGCCTCAGCCTCACTGACCTCCCGCTCATATTCCATAAAACCTGTAGGTTTACCCATTCTCATATCCTCCTAATACTCATCATTGTGGAAAGAATGCGAAGCATTCTTTGAGAAAATTAGAAATTCTTTGACCGCGTACTTTGCGGTCTTAGAAGTTCTTATTTTCTTGTGTTAGCATAAAACGCCTCGATCTGTGCCTGTTCCGCGCTGAGTCCCTTTTCCTCCATCTGCACGATGGTCTTTAATACCCGCTCATAGTCATGAGGAATAATCTTCTTGAACTTGGGCAGATATTCGCCGAAGTGCTCCAGCACTTCCTTTCCCTTCTCGGAGTTTGTGAGCGCCACATGCTCCTGAATCATGGCTTTCAGCTCCAGCACATCATATTTGGAGGTTATCTCGTTGGAAGATACCATCTCTTTGTTCAGTCTCTTGTACAGGTCATTGTTCTCATCCAGCACATAGGCGATACCGCCGCTCATGCCCGCTGCAAAATTCTTACCCGTGCTGCCCAGAACCACCACGCGGCCGCCGGTCATATACTCACAGCCGTGGTCGCCCACGCCCTCCACCACGGCGTTCGCACCGGAGTTTCTCACACAGAAGCGCTCTCCCGCCACACCGTTTATGAAGGCCTTGCCGCTGGTAGCGCCGTAGAGCGCCACATTTCCTACAATGATATTCTCCTCAGCCTTAAATCTGCTGCCCTTGGGCGGATAGACAATCAGCTTTCCGCCGGAGAGGCCCTTTCCGAAATAATCGTTGGAATCACCCACCAGCTCCAGCGTGAGGCCTTTGGGGATAAACGCGCCGAAGGACTGTCCACCTGCGCCCTGACAAAGCACACGGTAGCTATCTTCCTCCACATCGTCCCCAAGCTTTCTCGTGATCTCACTTCCAAGAATCGTACCGAAGGCGCGGTCAGTGTTTTTCACCTCTACCTCCACACTGCGCTTCTGTCCGGAAGCGATGGCTTTGCCCAGCTGTTTCAACAGCACGCTCTCATCCATGGTCTTTTCCAGTTCAAAATCATAGGCCTGCTTCGGATCGAAGGTGACTTTTTTCCGGCTTCCCTCATAGGGATTGGAGAGAATTGCACTCAGCTCTACCTTCTGCTGACGGTCCGTCAGATTGTCCTTCACCTTCAGAAGCTCCGTGTGTCCCACCAGCTCATCCACAGTGCGCACGCCCAGCTTTGCCATATACTCCCGCAGCTCCTGGGCGATAAATTTCATGAAATTCTCCACATACTCGGGCTTTCCCCGGAATTTCTTCCTCAACTCCGGGTTCTGCGTAGCCACGCCCACAGGGCAGGTATCCAGATTGCACACTCTCATCATGACGCATCCCATGGTCACCAGCGGAGCCGTGGCAAAACCGAATTCCTCCGCTCCCAGAATGGCAGCGATAGCTACGTCCCGTCCGCTCATGAGCTTGCCGTCCGTCTCGATGCGGACCTTATTTCTCAACCCGTTCATAATCAGTGTCTGATGGGTCTCCGCAAGCCCAAGCTCCCAGGGAAGTCCCGCATTGTGTATGGAGCTCCCCGGAGCAGCGCCCGTGCCGCCATCGTAGCCGGACACCAGAATGACCTGCGCCCCGGCCTTCGCCACACCGGCCGCAACCGTGCCCACACCTGCCTCGGACACCAGCTTCACGGAGATGCGGGCTTTCTTGTTGGCATTTTTCAAATCATAGATCAACTGCGCCAAGTCCTCAATAGAGTAAATGTCGTGATGAGGCGGCGGGGAAATCAAAGACACACCCGGGGTGGAATGCCTGGTCTTGGCAATCCACGGGTAAACCTTTCCGCCGGGAAGATGCCCGCCCTCGCCGGGCTTTGCCCCCTGAGCCATCTTAATCTGCAGCTCCTGTGCACTCACCAGATATCTGCTGGTGACGCCAAAACGTCCACTGGCCACCTGCTTGATGGCAGAACAACGGTTCAGGCCGTCCTCACCCACAGTCAGGCGCTCCAGATCCTCGCCGCCCTCGCCGGAATTGGATTTTCCGTGCAGGCGGTTCATGGCGATAGCCATGGTCTCATGGGCCTCCTTGGAAATAGAACCATAGGACATGGCCCCGGTCTTAAATCTCGTTACAATGGACTCCACGGGCTCCACCTCGTCGATGGCGACGCCCTTTTTAGGAAAGTTAAAATCCATCAATCCTCTCAGATTCCGGATGGAATGCTCATCGTTCACCATGGCGGTATACTGTTTGAACAGACCGTAATCTCCCCGTCTGGTGGATTCCTGCAGCATATGAATCGTAGCGGGATTGTAGAGATGCTCGTCCCCGCCGCTTCTGGCCTTGTGATGTCCCGGACTGTCCAGAGTCAAATCCGTCTGCAGTCCCAGCGGATCGAAAGCCTGGGAGTGCAGATTATCCACCTGCTTCTCGATATCCTTCAGGCTCACGCCGCCCACGCGGCAGACCGTATTGCTGAAATACCTTTCGATTACCTCGGAATCAATACCGATGGCCTCAAAAATCCGCGCTCCCTGATAGGACTGTATAGTGCTGATACCCATCTTGGAGGCAATCTTTACAATGCCGTGAAGCACAGCGCTGTTATAGTCATTCACTGCCGCATAGTAATCCTTATCCAGCATGTGATTCTCGATGAGCTCCTTGATGGACTCCTGCGCCAGATAGGGATTGATAGCGCAGGCGCCATATCCCAAAAGCGTGGCAAAATCATGTACCTCCCTGGGTTCACCGGTCTCCAGAATCAGCGCCACACGGGTACGCTTCTTGGTGCGCACCAGATATTGATTCAGTGCGGACACCGCAAGCAGGGAAGGAATCGCCACATGGTTCTCATCCACCCCTCTGTCGGAGAGAATCAGGATGTTCACGCCGTCCCGATATGCTCTGTCCACCTCCACGAACAGCCTGTCAATGGCCCGCTCCAGACTGGTATTTTTATAATAGGTGATGGGTACGACCTCCACCTTGAAACCATCCGCCTTCATGGTCCTGATTTTCAACAGGTCCGTGTTGGTGAGAATGGGATTATTCACTTTCAGCACATTACAATTGGAAGGTTGCTCCTCCAAAAGATTTCCCTCCGGCCCGATATAGACCGTAGTGGAAGTCACAATCTCCTCCCGGATAGCGTCGATGGGCGGATTTGTCACCTGTGCGAACAACTGCTTAAAATAATGGAACAGAGGATGATAGGTCTTGGACAACACCGGGATGGGAGTATCCACACCCATTGCGGAGATGGCCTCGCTGCCATTTTTGGCCATGGGCAGAATGGCCGTCTTCAGCTCGTCATAGGTATATCCGAAGGCCTTCTGCATGCGCTGTCTCTCCTCCTGCGTGTACTCAGGCACACGCTGATTGGGGATATGCAGATTCTTCAGCTCCACCAGATTGCTGTCCAGCCACTCGCCATAGGGCTGTCTTGCGGCATAGCTCTCCTTCAGTTCCTCATCATCAATCACTCTGCCCTGCACGGTGTCCACCAGAAGCATCTTACCGGGGCGCAGCCTCTCCTTCACTTTGATCTTAGCGGGATCGATATCCAGCACGCCCACCTCGGAGGAGAGAATCAGCGTATCGTCCTCCGTAATCATATATCTGGAGGGTCTCAAGCCATTTCTGTCCAGCACTGCTCCCATGATATCTCCGTCGGAGAACAGGATGGATGCGGGGCCGTCCCACGGCTCCATCATCGTGGCATAATACTGGTAAAAATCCCTTCTGGTCTGGGACATGGCCTTGTTGTTGGCCCAAGGCTCGGGAATAGCTATCATCACCGCCAGTGGCAGCTCCATGCCGCTCATCACCAGAAATTCCAGCGTATTGTCCAGCATGGCGGAATCCGAGCCCGTCTTGTTGATGGCGGGCAGCACCTTGTGCAACTGACCCTTCAGATACTCCGACTCCATATTTTCTTCCCGCGCCAGCATCTTGTCCGCATTACCGCGGATGGTGTTGATCTCGCCGTTATGTACCATTAATCTGTTGGGATGAGCCCGCTCCCAGCTGGGATTCGTGTTGGTGGAGAAACGGGAATGCACCATGGCGATGGCAGACTCGAAATCCGCGCTCTGCAGATCCGCAAAGAAGGTGCGCAGCTGCCCCACCAGAAACATGCCCTTATATACAATCGTCCGGCTGGAAAAAGATACCACATATGTATCATCGGTAGACTGCTCAAACACGCGCCTTGCCATATACAGCCTGCGGTCGAAGGCCAGCCCCTTCTCCACATCCTCGGGCTTTTTCACAAATCCCTGCATGATACAGGGCATGCACTCTACGGCTTTATGTCCCAGCACATTGGGGAAGGTTGGCACCTCTCTCCAGCCCAGGAATTCCAGCCCCTCCTTCTCCACGATAATCTCAAACATCTTCTTTGCCTGATTGCGGCGCAGCTCCTCCTGCGGGAAAAAGAACATTCCCACACCATATTCACGCTCACCGCCCAGCTCGATGCCCAGAGCCTTCGTCACCCGTGCAAAGAATTTATGGGGTATCTGTGTGAGAATCCCCACGCCGTCTCCGGTCTTGCCTTCAGCATCCCGGCCGGCTCTGTGCTCCAGATTCTCCACAATCTTTAAAGCATTCTCTACGGTCTCCCTGCTCTTCCTGCCATTGATATTGACACATGCGCCAATACCACAATTGTCATGCTCAAACGCCTCCCGATAAAGAGGAGCCTGTGCCTCTTCCCTCTTCACATCAAACATCGCAGTTCTCCTTTCACATTCGCATACAAAAAAAATCGCAAGGGAGCCCATCTCTCGCTCCTTTGCGATTTTTTACTACTATACACCCTTTTTCCTCATCTGTAAACAACTTTTTTTGCTAAATTGTCTGATAGTTTGCAAACTCGCCTTTCATGTATTTATTTTCTGATAATTATGTAATTATATTAAAAATTGCACTTTCTACTGTTTAACAAAAATGGTATTTCCCACATCGATATGATTAACCCATACAATGCCATTCTTTTCGCTAATATCATATAACATTTTATCTTTATCAGTGATTTTATCATATAATTCGATGTATTCGCTCTGTTTTGCAAAAGGAAATTTCATATCAGTGATAACTTGCTTTTCCTTTGTAAAACCACTATTAATAAATAATTTATCTAATTCATTTGAAGAATAAAATTGAATATGGCCGTCTTTTTTAACCCTCATAAAACTATCTATTACCCCATTATCATCCTTTTCATTTCTCATGGGATCAGAAATAAGCACTTTTCCGCCTTTTACCAAAATCCTGCTCATCTGCCGAACTGCGTCTACAATATCCGGAAAATGATGGAACGCGTATCTGGTAACTATCAAATCAAAACTTTCGTCAGGAAATGGATATTTTAATCCGTCAAAAACTTCAAATGAAAGGTTCCTAATTCCCTTTTCTTTGACAGTTGCATTATTTTTCTCAACGATTACATCTGCAATGTCTATTCCACAAACACTGGCTGTTGGAAATTTTTCAGCTAACGGAAAAGCCAGATAACCTGTTCCTGTTCCGATATCTAAAATTTTGTTATTCTTGTCACCCTCTACTAAATCCAGCAGTAGAGATAAGTGCTTGTCATCTTTTATTATCCCGGCATATTTTTTATTGCCTAAAATATTATTAAAGCTGTTCTTGGCTTGTTTTACATTTTCTACATCATGATTCATAACGCTTATCTCCTCAAAACTCAATTTTTATTTTCCGAATGCCACTAAGATTATATCACACATCCGCTATCCAAGACTATTTATAATGCCACATCCGCTTTTGCGATGTCGCCTTTTCCATAAAGCGAACTTTTATTTTTATGAGAATAAAAAGCGGGAAAACACCAAAAATACAAAGAACTTGCAAAATCTCAGGGAATTGCTACAATAAGAACAACCACGTTTAGATATACTCTATTTCAATCGGAGATGCTATTATGAAAAATACAAAAATCTGCCCGAAATGCAATAGTTCTGATATTCTTATCGTCGATGGTTACACCGGCGCCTACGGCTCTGGAAATAATATTATGACAGGTGCAACTATTTTTTCTGCTGTAAATGTCAACAGATATATCTGCTGCTCCTGCGGATATACCGAAGAATGGATTAACCAGGAAGATATTGAAAAAGTTAAAAAGGCGAAACGAGCACACCGCTGACACATTTCAGCCATAAACATTCGACAGCGCTTAAGGAAAACAAGGCATCTGAGGAGATAATTGCAATATGGAATTTAAAATCTTGCCGCCCGAAAAAGCACAACTTTTGCGCAAATCCTTTATCCGGCAATTTGTCAATACTGCAAGCGACCATTACCAAAAACATATTGCCACTTTAATTCCATATTCCGATGGACTCTATTATGATGGATATTTATGGGAATATCTGCTGGACAATGACAACTACCGGAAAATGTGCCGCATGGAGACCGCCGCTGCATTCTTAAACGACAAACCCACTGTCTTTGCCATGTGGGACTTGTTTTCCAATGAACGGGTGAGAGACAATAAACGATTTTCCATGGACTACCCCAAAGACACAGTCATCAGTATACAGGGAACGTACCTCGCCCATAAGATTACCGAAGAATGGAACAATGAACAGTACGCATGGAATAACGGTCATCAGCTTTATGATCTGTGGCTGCCGGCAGACATATATTGTTTTGACGAGAGTATGAGCTGGTATGCCATCTTTACCCATGAAGGCTGGGATCAGTTTACAAACCCGGAGCTGGATGAGGATGCTTATATCAGAATATGTTTTCTACACTCCTAAACCTTTTGTATTCCTTATATGCCCCGTCCATAAACAGTTCCTTTGATAATATATCTTTCGCCTCAAACATACCATGACTGCTTCGCAATCATGGTATCATATCCGGTGTCACATAGTCCGTGTAGAATCCCCGCACGCCCCAGGCCTGCATCTCCTCCACCGTATCCGCATTGTTCACTGTGTGGACATAGATATCGATCCCATAAGTATCCGCTATCTCCTTAAACTCCGGCTGGAACCAGCTCTGCCGCATGGTGATGGAATTGATATCCCTATTCCTCAGGAATCTGCAATGCTCTCGAAAACTCTCCTCGTCCACACCGCCCAGACGATACAGAGTCAGGACATACGAGGGAAACGAGTAGATTGCCTCCACGGCATCATACATCTCATAGTCATAAATCTGCACCACAAAACGATCCAAAAGCTCCGGGGCTCCCACCATCTTTGCCGTGTCCACCAAAATCTGAAACTCCTTCTGCACCAGCTCTATCTTCCTATCCTTAGTGTCCGTCACAATCAGCACATCGTCATAAATTTTCATCAATTCCATCAGAGTCTCCAGAGACATGGGCGTAAAACGGTCATAAATCCGTATATTCAGAAATTCCTCCTCCGAATAGACATATTCTGCTTCATAATCACTGCACATCTGCTTTTTCCAATCATGGCAGCACACCAGCTTGTCATCCGAAGTAAGCACAAAGTCTATCTCGATAGTTCGCATACCGGCCTCATAACTGCTTATGAACGCCTCCTTGCTGTTGGTATAGTTCTGCTCCTCAATTCCTCCACCGGCATGGGCAATCAATGCATCCCCATCCCATTCCTTCCATGCGGCTCTCACCGTGGGATGCGTAAACCTCACTCCCTGAACGACAAACGCGGCGGCCACGACAATCAGACACAGGTTCCACCCCCACCGAAAACATGCTGCCTGCGGGCTTACAACCACCTCCCACTTTCCCAGCTTCAGCTTCCACCAGAAATCCTGTGTAAACAAAGCCACAACAATCAGCAGAAGGAATACGGCGGCCAGTACAATCAGTTTATTTCTAAAAGCATATGGAAACAGCGCATTGTCCACAAATCTCGTCCGCAGATCTACAAGCAGCAAGGAAAAGCTCTCTCCCCTCTCTATGCACACAGTCATTACCACAAGCCCCATGGCGAGCACCAGAATCGCCACAAGCTTTGCGATGAGCCATCCTTTGCCGGTTTGCTTTCGTACTTTTTCCGCTCTTAACTCTTTCTCGTCTTTTTCCTTCTCTATCTCTTTATTGTTTTCTTCTCTTTGGCAGACATTCTCCACTTTTTATCCCTCTTCTATCTCCAGTATCTCTCTTATCTTTTCCACATACCTGCTGTTCTTCCGTTCCCCTGAGAGAACCAACGTCAGATACTGCTTCTTGATTCCGAGCCGCTCTGCCAGCTCCGTATGCGTCATCCCTTTATCGATGAGCCTTTTTTTGACATCCACCTCAAACGCCGTCATGGGCCTCTTCCTTCTCAAAGCGCCGCCTCCTGTTTCATCTTCTGTTTATAAGGAATGTTTGACTTCACGCCCTCATAATGCTAAGATTTGATTAATTAGTAAATCAATTTAATGATAATGCGAAATTTTCGCAATGTCAACAAAATTATGCGAAATTTTCGCAATTGTTACCTACAGATAAGCATAAAAAAAGAAGCTTTTCTGAGTACAAGCTTCTCTCAACACGGAAAGGCGTGGTGTTTTTATGGATGAAATGTACGCACGAATCAGCGCAGAATGCACAAAAATCGGCATTACCGGAAATGAATTCGGGAAAAAACTGGATTTAAAGAAAAGTCCTCTGACTGACTGGAAAAACAAAAAGAGTAAACCCACCTTGGAACAGGTCATAAAAATGTGCGAAATTTTCGCAATCTCAGCGGATTATCTGCTGTTTGGAATCGTAGGCAATATCTTAAACACCTCCGAAACACAAATGCTGTCAAAATACAGAAATCTCACGGAGGATGACCAGGAAGAGATTCTTGCCATTATAAATCTAAAGCTCCAGCGCACACAAAAGGCTTCTGGAGCTAAAGAAAAGTCATCCCAATCAACAGATGCAGGAAATGACAGTATCGTGGCAGTGTAATTTTTTTTAGGGCAAATGATTTACAGATAAATCATTTGCCCTGTTCCAATTTCACGCTTCCCGCTGTCCTCATTTGGGAGCATATTTGCCGCCCTCAGTATCCCCACTCCACGATATTGTTATCAAACAGATAATTATACTGCAACATCCGGTAATCCGGGAATTCCTCTCCGCTTCCCGACCAGTTACTGTAATTCCCCTCACGATCCACATAACCGTTCACTGTGACGACTGGATACTCCTCCATCTGCCCGGCCAGGAATCGGAAATACGGCGTCATCTCGACTCCTGCCGTCTGCTGCAGAAGCACACCCAGATAACTCATACTGATGTCCAGCCCCTCTGCCTCCGGAATGTCATAATTGGCCCAGATGACAAATGGCGTTTTATAGAGATTCCTCTTTTTATCCACCTCCGTGAGCCCCTCGGTCTGACGATAGATATCCTCATAAAAATCCTCCGTCTCAAACTTGGGCTGATGGTCGCCGAACATACAGATCACTACCGGCTCCTGCTCCTTCTCAAAATACTGCACCAGCTCCCCGAAGGCCCTGTCCGTCTCATATACCAGAGACAAATATAAATCCGCCTCATCACAGTCCACATTCACAGCCTCCACAGTCCGCTCCACATTGGACTTGCGGTAATAGCCGTGATTCTGCATGGTCAGATCAAATATAAAAAGCTTTTCGCCCTCCGCCCGATTCTCATACAGTTCTTCCACCTTACGGAAGGTCTCGGCATCCGATACCCCGGAGTGAATGACCTCAGCTCCCTCAAAATCCTCCTTCCAGAACCGTCTCTCAAAGCTCAGATAATTATACACCACATTCCTGCGCCAATTCAAAGCGCGCTCGGGATGCATAGATACCGTGGAGTAGCCCAAATCCTGCAGATGGGACACCATAGACGGCATGGGATGCGTCACCGCCTGCTGATACGCATAATAGGAATCCGGCAAAAATCCCATGGCACACCCGGTAAATACCTCAAACTCCGAGTTGGCCGTGCCGCCGCCCAGCACCGAGGCATTCACATACCCCTTGACCGTATTTTCCCGCAGAGACTTTGTAAACGAGAGATTCTCCTGACTGAGCTCCAGATTGCCGTTTACCCGCAGATCTGACCAGCTCTCGTTCATAATCAAAATAATATGGGGCAGCTCCTGTGAGACGTCCGGTGCCACACTCCCCTGACTGCCTTCGGAATTCTCCTGTCCTCCCTCCCGATAAGCACTCAAAATTTCCTCCACCCGTCTCACGGAATAGCCCGCCGGCTCTGTGATTCGGGAATACCTGATATTGAGCATACTCCCCACTAGATATCCGTCAAAATAATAGGTATACTCTGAGTTGATGCCGCTGTAATAGCTAAAGCCATGCTCCAGAAGAAGCTCTGTGTCCAGAAGCACATGACGCGCGCCGGACAAAAGCGCGATACCCAGGACAAGACCCAGACCATGGACGAGAATCCCCTTCCATGAAAACCGAAGTTTCCCGATACGGATACTCTGCCCGGGCTCCCTTCTCTGTTCAGACACCTTTCCCGGCTTCCCCGTACACATTCCCCAGACCACCAACACCGCCGCAATGCACCAGCACATGGTCATATGGCTGTCCGGCTGAAACCGGTATTTCCCCGCCACGTCCACTGCCGTGCCGATAGCGGTAAACTCATTGGCCTTCAGATAAGTCCCCCTGAAGGCATAGACAAAATAATTTGCACAGTACAAAATCGTCAGCGCGATATTGCAGAACACAATTGTAAACCGTTCGGAGAGCGTACACAAAAGCACGATCAGCTCAAACAAAAACATCAGTCCCACATTCCACTTCATGGCATGGGGAAGCAATACATTAGTAGGCAGAAGCAGCTCCAGCCGCCGTCCCAGCACAAACGGCCCGGCCGCCAGCAAAACAACTGACACCGCCGCTCTGATACGCCGATCCGCAGGCAGACCCACCGCAATCCCCAGGGCCGCCAGAAACACCAGCAATAAAGCCTTGGCCGCCGTCCCCGGAAGCAGGGCATCCACATAACGGTATCTGGTCAAAAGCTGCGTCCCCGCAATCTCCTCACGCCCCGCAAGACTCCTGTTTTCCCGCAGCTCGTAATCCGTGCTGCACACCACCAGCTCCGGCGAAAGCGTCTCCACCAGAAAGCTCTCCGCAGTCAGATAATACGTCTTTCCTGCAGAAAGCTCCAAATTCACATCCACATCCGTATAGACGCCCGCAGAGAGTTCCGCCGCCAAAAGCTCCTTCGACCAGAGCTCAAGCCCCGCACCATCCACAATGCCAAGTCTCACACTACCCGGAGTCTGCTCTTCAGCCTGCCCTCCGTCCTGCTCCGCAGTCTCCTGCCCGTCGGCCTCTCGTTCTGCCGTCTTTTGCATATCCACTACGATGCCCACACTCTTCAGCTTGCCATACTGTGGACGAAACTCCTGCACATACTGTTCTCCGACGCCAAAGGCCAGACCGTAGGAGCCCTCGCCCGCCAGATAATGCTCCGCATCCTCCCGCAGCGGACTGCTTTTGCCCACAAGCAGAACCGTCAGCACAACCGCCAGCAGAGCAGCCGCCAGAACCCAATATTTATTTCTTCTGGAATGCCAATCCTCCCGAAATCTTTCGGCGAGCTTAAAAAAACGCATCCGTCAATACCCCCAGTCTACCCTGCGTTTATCAAACAGATAATTATACTGCAGCATCCGGTACTCCGGGAACTCATCCCCCCCGCTGCCCCAGTTCGTATAATTTCCGTCCTTGTCCACATAACCGTTTATCGTGATGATAGGGTATTCCTGCCGAAGCTCCCTCAGATAAGCAAAATACGGGGAAAGCTCTATCCCGGCAGTCTCCATCAAAAGCCCGCCCAGATAATTCATGCTGATATCGTACCCTTCCGCCTCCTCAATATCATAGTTTGCCCAGATGACAAAGGGTGTCTTATAATACAACATTCCCTCCAGCGGACCGGGATGCCGCCCTTCCTCCTCTAAATAAGGATTGACCCCGCTGATGCTGGGCTGATGGTCGCCGAACAGCAGGATAATCACCTTCTCCTCCTCTTTCTCAAAATAAGCGATCAGCTCGGAGAAAGCCTCGTCAGATATCTTCACCAGAGAGAGATACGCGTCCAGCTCAGGATTTTGCAGTTTCTCTGCGCGCACCTCATGCTCCTGGTTCAACATACCGATATATCCGCCATGATTCTGCATAGTCAGATCAAAAATGAACAGCTTTTCATCCGGCTGTCTGCCCTCGTACAGTTCAATGACCTTCCGATAGGTCTCCGCATCCGACACCCCCGCATGAACAACCTCTGCGCCCGCAAAATCCGGTTTCCACAGCGAGCGGTCAAAACCATAATACTGATATACCTTCTCCCGGTTCCAGTTTCTGGCATACTCGGGATGCATAGAGATTGTGGTATAGCCGTTTTGCTTCAACCGGCTGATGGCGGAGGGAATCTCACGCCTGATAGCCTGCTGATAGGGATAATACCCCTTCTGCAAAAATGCCATACTGCAGCCTGTAAACAGCTCAAACTCTGTGTTGGCAGTGCCGCCGCCCAACACCGATGCATTCGCATATCCCTTGATGGTATTCTCCTTCAGTGAACGCACAAAAGTCAGATTGTCCTGATTGAGCTCCACATCCTTAAGAATACTGAGATCGGCAAGACTCTCATTCATCACCACAATGACATGAGGCAGCTCGTCCTTGGACGTCACACTGTTCTTTGCAGCTTCCGTCAACAGTTCCTCCACCAGTTCCGTGCTGTAATTCTCCGGTGGAACAATCTTGGCCTCTCTCGCCTCAGCCAGAGTCGCTACCAAATACCCGTCCATATAAAAAATCAAATCCTGATGAAAACCCTTGAATTCCTCATATGCAAATCCCGCCTCCGTGAGCGTGTCCAGATCACACAGATAATATTTGCCCGCAAACGCCACCACAGCCGCGATACAAATAGTCAGCGCATGGCTGAGACAGAACTTCACCACTCTCTTTCTGCGATTATCTTCATTTTGTACCTTTCGCCGCACACCGGTCTGCACGGCAAATACCACGATTAAAAGCATCAATCCCCAGGCAAACGCCATATGGTCATTCGGCACAAAACGATACTCTCCTACCACCTCCATCGCAGTCCCCACTGCAGTGAACTCATTCATGCGAAGCGGCGTGTTCCGATACATGATCATAAAATAATTGGCCGAATATAATAAAGTCAGCACCACATTGGTGAACGTCGCCGTCACGGCGGGAGACTGGGTGCAAAGCAACACGATCAGCTCCAGACCATACATAATGGCCACGTTCCACTTCATGGCAAAGGGCAGATAATATGCTTCTCTATAAGTCAAAAGCTCCAACTGCCTGCCCAGCACATAAGGACCGGCCAACAACAGAAGAATTCCCACCGTCCTGCGCAGCACAGCATTTTTCGGCAGACCGAACATAATGCCAAACGCGGTCAGAACACAAATCAGTATCACCTTTCCCGCCTTGGCGGCCGGCAGCACATCCGCATATTGATAGCGGGCCACCAACTGTACTCCCGGCATCTCCTCCCCATAAGTCAGAGTCCGGTTTTCCCGCAGGACATACTCCTTGCCGCACACCCCCACCGTGGGATATTCCCCCAGAGAGGAAGGCTCGGTCACAAGCGTCAGATAATAAGTCTTTCCGGGAGAAAGCTCTAAGTCCATCCCCACATCCGTGAAAGAGCCATTGGAAATCTTTGCGAAGCTCCTGCTCTCCTCAAAGAGAATGTTGTTCTCCGCATCCGATATCGTCACGGTAACCTGCCCGTCCTGCACAGTCACCCCGTCCTTGCCCATGAGGAAGCTGATCATGCGCAGATGACTTGCCTGCGGTCTGAAGGCCTGACAAAAGCCTGATGCCTCAGGGCCCTGCTCCTGCTCCCATGAACCCTCTCCCGTGAGATAATTGGTCTTATCCTCCAACAGGATGTCGGTCCCCAGGAACAAAAACAGCTCCGCCGCCAAAACCACAAGTCCTGCCGCCATGCGCAGCTTGTGATGACGCACACAATCGCCAAACCACTCCCGGATTCCCGGCAACACACTCGAAATGATTTTCCTCATACGCTCCATCCATCAATACCCCCATTGTACGGTATTTTCATCAAATAAATAATTATACTGCAGCATCCGATACTCCGGGAACTCATCTCCCTCACTGCCCCAGTTCGCATAGTTGCCATCCTTGTCCACATAGCCGTTGATGGTGACAATGGGATATTCCTCCCGCTGCTGTTCCAAAAAGGTAAAATAGGGAGAGAGAGGAATCCCCGCCGTTCTGAGAAGCAGCCCTCCCAGATAATTCATACTGATATCATACCCTTCCGCCTCCTCGATATCATAATTGGCCCAGATGACAAAAGGTGTCTTATATTTGTCCATCATCTGCTCAGGCGGCATATGCATCCCCTTGTAATAATAATTCACAATCAGATCGGACACCCATGGCTGATGGTCGCCATACATACAAATGACTACCTTCTCGTCCTGCTCCTGAAAATACTGCACCAAATCCTCAAAAGCCTCGTCGGAAATCTTCACAAGCGACAGATACTCATCCAGAATGGGATTCTGCATCCGCGTCTCCTGCACCTCATAAGGCGCTCCATGAGAAGAATATCCGCCGTGATTCTGCATGGTCAGATCAAAGATAAACAGCTTTTCGTCCTGCTGCCTGTTCTCGTACAGCTCGATGATCCGCTTGTAGGTCTCTTCGTCCGACACCCCGCTGTGAACCACCTCCGCACCCGCGAAATCCGGTTTCCACAGACTTTCGTCAAAGCCATAATACCGATAGACATTCGTCCTGTTCCAGTTTCCCGCGGCCTCCGGATGCATGGAGACCGTGCGATAGCCATAGGATTCCATGCGGCTCACCAGCGTATCGATGGGTCTTTTGACCGCCTGCTGATAGGGATAATAATTCACCGGGAAAAAGGACACCGTACAGCCGGTGAACACTTCAAACTCCGAATTGGCAGTGCCGCCGCCCAGCACGGAAGCATTCACATAGCCCCGCACCGTATTCTCCTTCAGAGAATTAAAAAAGGACAGATTTTCCTGACTGAGCTCCAGATCCGCCAACACCCGCAGATCCGCAAAACTCTCGTTCATCACCAAAATCACATGGGGCAGCTCGGATATCTCCTCCTCAGAAAGCTCCTGCTCCTCCCTGTTCTCCTCCAGAAGCTCCTCCACCCGATCCCTGGAATATTCCCCCGGAACCAAAATGCGGGAATTCCTGACCTCGATACAGGTAGCCACCAGATAACCGTTTCGATAATAGAGCATATCCTGATAAAACCCTTTAAATTCCTCGTTAGAAAAGCCGACCCTGTCCAGCAGATCCGTGTAGAGCAAAAGATGCCCTCCCCATACTGTGATGACTACTGCCACGGCAATGGTGACACCATAGGACACAAACCGCCACAGCTTTCTTCCCGCAGGACGCTTTTCTATTTTTGACGAATCCTCTTTTTCTGACAGCTTTAGAATCGGTTTTAACGCCTTTCCCGTCTGCACGCCCCAAACCACAAACAGGATTGCCCAGCACCACACAAGCGCCAGCGCACTGTTGGGCTCAAAGCTGTAATCTCCCACTACCTTGGCAGCCGTTCCTATAGCAGTAAAATCATTGACACGAAGCGGTGTCCCCCGATAGGCAATCACAAAATAATTGACGGAATACAAAAGGGTCACTGCAATATTCGTGAGCACGATCGTCACTCTCGTGGAATGCGTACACAGAAAGATCACCAACTCCGCCGCATACATAATGCCCAGATTCCACAACAGCGCAAAGGGAAGATAATCCATCGTCCGAAAACGCATCGTGATGGGCAGCGCATAGACCTCGTCAAAGGTCAGACTCTCCAGCCTGCTCCCCAGAACAAAGGGCGCAGCCACCATAATTAAAATCCCCACCGCTCTCCGCAGCTTTATATTTTTCGGCAGCCCGAAACCGACACCGAGCGCCGTCAACAGACTTAATAATATAAGCATGCCCAGTCTGGCGTCCGTCAAAGCCTCCTCATATACATAACGGGTCACCAACTGCCATTCTTTAAACGTCTCATCCCCGCGCTGCAGGCTTCTGCTCTCGGGCAAATCCCATGAAGTGTCACAGACACTCACCGTGGGATACTCCCCTGCCGAAGAAGGCTTCGCTATCAGCGTCAGATCATATTTTTCCCATGTGGAAAGCGTCAGATCCACCTCCACATCCGTGAAGCGCCCGTCTGAGAGCTCATCAAATCCCAGACTTTTCTCAAAGAGTACCCTGCCCTTCTTATCCGCTACCACAACGGCGACCTCACCGTCCCGCTCTGTAACATCCGTCAGGCTCACCAGAAAGCTCAGAGAACGCAGATGCCGATGCTCCGGCTGAAACTCCTGACAAAAGCTTGCGCTTCCTTCCGTCAAATACTCCTCCCAGGAACCTTCCCCCGAGAGGAAATTGGTCTCATCCTCCAAAAGCACTCCTGACGCCAGAAATAAAACAAGCTCTGCCACAAATACGATAAGTCCCGCCGCCAGTCTTCCCTTATGATGACACACGCAATCCTTAAGCCAGCCAACGGCCCTTTTCCAAATCTTCATTCGTCAATACCCCCATTGTACGGTATCCTCATCAAACAGATAATTGTATTGTAACATCCGGTAATCCGGAAATTCATCCCCCTCGCTGCTCCAGCCCGCACAACTGCCATCGCCGTCCACATAGCCATTGATGGTGATGACAGGATATTCCTCCCGCAGCCTCTCCAGATAAGCAAAATACGGCGAGAGCGGAATCCCTGCAGTGCGCTCCAGAAGTCCCCCCAGATAATTCATACTGATATCGTACCCCTCGGCCTCCTCAATATTATAATTGGCCCATATGACAAAGGGCGTCTTGTACTTGTCCATCAGCCTCTCCTGACTAACGTCGGCCCCGGTCTGATAAGCCTCCACGATCAAATCCGACACCCACGGCTGATGATCGCCAAACAGACAGATCACGACCCGCTCATCCTGCGCCTCAAAATAATGCACCAAATCTTCAAATGCCTCATCGGATATCTTGACAAGCGACAGATATTCGTCCAGCGCGGGATTCTTCACCCGCGTCTCCTCCACCTCATAGGGCGCATCCTTTCCGGGATAACCGCCGTGATTCTGCATCGTCAGATCAAAAATAAACAGCTTCTCACCCTGCTGCCTGTTCTCATACAGTTCGATGACTTTCCGGTAGGTCTCCGCGTCCGACGCCCCGCTGTGAACGACCTCCACCCCCGCAAAATCCGATTTCCACAGACTCTCATCGAATCCGTAATACCGATACACACTGGTGCGGTTCCAGTTGCCCGCAGGCTCCGGGTGCATGGAGTACGTAGTATAACCATAACGCTTCATATGGCTGATTACCGACTCCACAGGCCTTTTCAGCGCCTGCTGATACGGGTAATAATTTACCGGGAAAAATGCCACGCTGCAGCCGGTGAACACCTCAAACTCCGAGTTGGCGGTGCCCCCTCCCAGCACGGAGGCATTCACATAGCCCCGCACTGTATTCTCCTTCAGTGAGTTAAAAAAGGGGAGATTTTCCTGGCTGAGCTCCAGATCCGCCAGCACCCGCAGGTCAGCAAAGCTCTCGTTCATAATGAGAATCACATGCGGCAGGCTCTCCTGATCTTGCGCAGAGAGCTCCCGCTCCTCTGACACCTCCTGCAGAATCTCCTCCACAGCCCTCACGGAATAGTCTTCTGGCGGCAGAATACGAGAGTTCTTCACCTCGATACAGGTGCCCACCAGATAACCGTTCACATAATAAATCATGTCCTGCCCGATTCCCCGCAGTTCCTCGTCCGCAAAGCCCGCCTGCTGAAGCATATCCGTATACAGAAGCTGATATCTGCCAAAACAGATAAGCCCCGCAGCCATCGCAATCGACACCGCATAGGACAACAGCTTCCTTCCATAATAAGCCCGGCCATGAACTTCAGTCCTTCCTGCAGACCCCCGTGCTCTGCCCGTCTGCACACCATACACCACAAACAAGAACAACAGTCCCCAGATAATAGCCAGGCGGTCGTTGGGCGTAAAATCATAATCTCCCAAAACCTTCGCCGCCGTGCCCGCCGCCGCGAAATCATTCATGCGAAGCGGCGTTCCGCGATATAAAATAACAAAATAATTGGCTGAATACAAAAAAGTCAGCATAAGATTCGTCAGCGCCACCGTGATGCGTGGAGAGTGGGTGACAAGCAGCACCGCAAGCTCCAGTCCAAACATGATTCCCAGATTCCAGCGCATGGCAAATGGCAGATACATCACCTCTTTATAAGAGAGCAGCTCTAACTGCCTCCCCAGCACCAAAGGTCCCGCCAGAAGCAGCACGATTCCTGCCGTCCTGCGTATCCATGGACGCTCCGGCAGTCCGAACATCACCCCAAAAGCCGTCACGAGACACAACAAGAGCACCTTCAGCGCTTTTCCCACAGGCACTGCATCTTCATAATGATAACGCATCACCAACTGAATATCCATTAAATTTTCAGAAAATTTTTCGGTAATATTTTCCGAAGCTTTATCATCTACGCCGCTCCACAGCGCACGATTCTCCGGCAGTTTATACTCCCTGCCGCAGACCCCCACCGTGGTGTACTCACCCGCGGAGGAAGGCTCGGTGATCAATACCAGCCGGTAAGTTGACCGGGTGGAAAGTTCCAGATTCGCCGTCACGTCCGTAAAACGTCCGTCCCGTATCTCGGAAAAGGACTTTGTCTCCTCAAAAAGCACCTGATCTTGCGCATCTAGAATCTGCACGATGACCGCGCCGTCCGGCTGTGTGACACCCTCTTTGCCCATGAGAAAGCTAAACGACCGCAAGTGTCCATATTTCGGCACAAATTCCTGACAAAAAACCGAAGTTTCCGCCGACTGCTCCTCCTCCCAGGAACCCTCTCCGGTGTGATAATTGATTGCGTCCTCCCCCAGCACCCCGGTTCCCATAAATAAAAAGACTTCCGCCAGGAATATTATAAATCCTGCCAATATTCTCAGCTTATGCCGATAAAAACAGGTCTTCATCCAGTGATAGGCCCCCGAGGTCAGGCGGTTCTCCGCCAGGAAGCTACGCACCGGCGCAAGCGTGAGCAGCATGGCTCTCCGATATCTGCCAAGCTCCTCCGGGGACATATACTCCTGTGTGATCTGTCTGTGCTCCTCCTTGTCCCGCTTACGGTTCTCCCGGCTCTCCGAGTACCCTCCGCCCTCGTATGAGGCCACCACGCAGTCCAGATATACCATCCTGGCCCCCGCCCGGTAATAGCACCACAGAAAATGGTCATAGTCCGCCCGAATACGGTATTCGGCGCGATAAGGCTTCTCCTTACAGAGCCGCGCGTCATAAAAACAGGATTGATGACAGGGAATATTCCGATAGCAGGCAAAACCGTCTATCTCCGCGGGTGCGGCAATCAGCACATCATTCTTTGCCCCATAAGTATCTCCGTAGAGCACCAGCGGAGCATCTCCCCGCTCCTGCTCTGCGCAGCGCAATGCCCGTTCCAGCACTCCTGCATCATAAAATACATCGCCGCAGTTCAAAAAGAGCAGATACTCTCCCTGCGCCTTTTTCACCGCCTGATTCATGGCGTCATAAATGCCGCTGTCAGATTCCGTGTAGACACGGATGCGTGCATCCTCCGGCAGACTCTCCAGCGAGCCGTCGGTGCTGCCTCCATCCTTCACCACAATCTCATAATCCTCACAGCTCTGAGACAGCACGCTCTCAACCGTCTGCCTCAGCTTATCTCCCGGATTCAGGGTCACTACTATAATCGAAAACTTCATAATATCAGTACCCCCAATCCACCTTCTCATCGTCAAACAGATAATTGTACTGCAGCATCTGATACTCCGAAAACTCATTCTCTCTGCTGCCCCAGCCGAAGTAAGTCCCCGCGCTGTCCACATATCCGTTCACCGTGACGATGGGATACTCCGCTCTCTCCTGCTCCAGAAATCTAAAATAGGGAGAAAGGGGAACCCCCGCCGTCCGCATCAGAAGACCGCCCAGATAATTCATACTGATATCCATATCCTGAGCCTCCTCTATGTCATAGTTGGCCCAGATGACAAAGGGCGTCTTATACTTACTCATAATCTCCTGAGAGGCCCCGCTGCCGTCCGCAAGATTCGCATCCACGATCAGATCAAATATCCATGGCTGATGATCCCCGAACATACAGATTATCACCTTTTCATCCTGCTCCTCGAAATAATGTACCAGATCCGCGAAAGCGTCGTCAGATATCTTCACCAGCGACAGATACTGATCGATCTGCTCCTCCTGCAGATTCAGAGCCGTCACCGCATAGGGAGCCTCGTCCTCCGTATATCCGCCGTGGTTCTGCATGGTCACATCAAAGACAAACAGCTTCTCCCCTGGCTCTCTGTTCTCATAAAACTTTATAATGCGGCGGTAGGTGGCCGCATCCGACACTCCGCTGTGAACAATCTCCTCACCCTCAAAATCCTGCTTCCACAGCATCTTGTCAAAACCATAATAGCGATAGACATTTCTCCGGTTCCAGTTAGCCGCACTCTCCGGATGCATGGAAATAGCCGTATAGCCGCTCTCCTTCATCCGGCTGACCATAGAATTCAGAGACTTGTTCAGCGCCTGCTGATAAGGATAATAATTCACCGACAAAAAGGACATGCTGCAGCCGGTCAAAACCTCGAACTCCGCATTCGCCGTGCCGCCGCCAAATGTGGAAGCGTTCACCCAGCCACTGATCGTGTTCTCCCGCAGCGATTTCATAAAGCCCAGATTCTCCTGACTGAGCTCCACATCGCGGACCACCTGTATATCCGAGAGACTCTCGTTCATCACCATAATCACATGGGGCAGCTCCGACTTGTCCACAGCCTCCACCACTGAAGTTTCCGACGACGACTGTCCCTCCGCCATAGAGGCCTGCGTCAGAATCTCCTCCACCAGCTCCACGGAATACCCCTCCGGTTTCACGATTCTGGAATTCTGAATCTCGATACAGGTACCCACCAGATACCCGTCGAAGGAATAAATCAGCTCATAGTCAAACCCGGTGATATCCAATCCCTCAAAGCCTGCCCGGGCCAGCATATCCGTGTAGAGCAATTGATATCCCCCCCACAGAACCGCCGCCACGGCCAGCACGGAAGTAACAGCATAAGAAATCAGACAGGGAATCGCAGAACGAACTGCCAGCTTCGCACCATCTTTATGCCCATCCGGCTTTGAAGCCTTGGTCTGTAGGCCAAACACCACAAACACGATCAAAATCCCCCAGATAAAAGCCAGTGAACTGTCCGGACTCAGATCATAGCTTCCCATCACCTTGGCAGCCGTGCCGATGGCAGTGAAATCATTCATGCGCAGAGCAGTACCCCTGTACATCCGCATAAAATAATTGGCCGAGTACAGCGCCGTCACCGCAGTATTAGTCAGGACAATGCTGACCCGGGGCGAATGCGTCCCCAAAAGCACCAGAAGCTCCAGGGCAACCATCAACCCGATATTCCACATCATAGCAAAGGGAAGATAAAAATTAGTATCACAAATCAGAAGCTCCAGCCTCCAGCCCAGAATAACAGGCGCGGCCAGAAGCAGGAACGCCGCAGCAGCCCTCCGTACATACGGGTGCTTCGGCACTCCGAACATCACGCCCACAGCGGCCAGCACACACAGAAAAATTCCCATGGCTGCCCGGGGCAAGGTCAGCGCGTCCACATACTGATAACGGCTCACCAGATGCTGTCCCGGCTGCTCCTCCCCGTAAATCAGGCTCCGGCTCTCCGGCAGTTCATACTCCCTGCCGCACACACTGATTGCGGGATACTCCCCCGCAGAAGAAGGCGTACAGTAAATAGTCAGATAATAATGCTTACGCGGCGACAGTTTCAAATTGACCTCCACATCCGTGTAGGCACAATCCGTAATCTCATAATAGTGCCTGCTCTCCTGAAAGAGTTCCTGATAATCCTTATCCTCCACAGATATGATGACCGTTCCGTCCCACTTCGTCACATTGGACAAGTCCATGCGGAAGCTCACAGAACGCAATGAGCTGTGGGCGGGCACAAACTCCTGACAGACGGAAGGGATCTCTTCTGTCAAGGCGATATCCCATAAGCCCTCCCCGGTCAGGAAATGAACTTCCTCCTCCAGCAGTGCATCTGTCCCAAAGAAAAAAAACAGTTCTGCGGCCAGAAATAAAATTCCCGCCGCAATCCTGATTTTATGTTTCCATATGAAATTTTTTATCTCCTGCAGTACCTTCGTCAATTTCATGCCTCTTTCTCCGACTCTTTCCCCCCAAAAAGAGTCTAAAATACATTCTTCCTCTTATTCAGCGTCCCCAGACAGCCCACCGCCAGCGCAGCGAACACCAAGCATACCGGCCAGCTCACAAAAGCCGTGTTGACAATCGGCGCGTAAGTCAGACAATACACCAGAATATTGGCGGCCGCGTGGACAGCCAACGCCATCTTGAAATCCCCGAAATACTCATAGGCATACGCAATCAGACAGCCCATGAAAAAACCGTATATCCCCTGCACATAATTCATGTGATAAATACCAAACAGCGCAGATGAAATTAAGAGCGCCAGCTTGGGCTTCATGAATCTGCGCAGATAATTGTGAATGATGCCTCTGAACAAAAGCTCCTCCGCCACAGGAGAAATCACGCCAAAGGTGATTAAGCCCAGCAGAAAGGCCGCAGAATACTGATCCTCCTGCACCGCCTGATAAGCCCCGGATTTATTCACCAGCCCCAGCAGCTCCAACAAAAGATTCAGACCAAGCACCGCGCCGACCGCAGCTCCGGCCAGCAGCAGATAGCCGGCCCAACTCTCTCTACGCAGATGGCTCAGCTTCGTCTCCTCCTTCGTCTTCTGGATCAAAAGCTTTGCGTTGGACCAGACGGCCAGTCCGCCTCCGACAAAGCCCAGTGCAGATTTCAGCACGCCCTGATTGCCGGTGAAGCCAAACTGATCCCCTTTCAATATCTCCGGGTCACGCACAAACAAAAAGGCGTCCAGCGCCGCCGGCAATGTCGCATCCCACAGTTGTACGCAGAGCAGATCCACCGCATACATCACAATATTACGCACCACCATAAACAGCAAAAAAGAGTAGAGCATCACCCAGATTCTCCGAAAGCTCAAGCCCTCGGGTCTGCTTTCCCCCTTCTCTTCCTCCACGCCCCGCAGCAGAAACTTCTCCAGTTCCTCCACGCTGCGCACTATATAGTCCGCCTTGGCCTCCTTCAATTCCTCCATACTGCCATAGCCATAGGCCACACCCACCGCCTCGATTCCGATTGCTCTTGCGCCCTCCACATCAAAGCGGCGGTCTCCAATCATATAGACCTGACCGCGCTGTATGGGCTTGTAGGCAAACAGACGATTCAGCGCCTCCTGCACAATCTCATCCTTACTTTCTCTGGAGCCGTCCAGCTCACTTCCCACAACCACTGAAAAATATTTCCGCAGATCAAAATGCTCCAGTATCCGCTCCACAAACACCTGCGGCTTAGAAGATGCCACCGCCAGAAACAGTCCCTTAGACTGCAGATTCTTAAGCATCTGCGGAATCCCCGCATACACCTCATTCTCAAAAATACCCGTGTCATGAAACCGCTCCCGGTACTTCGCCACCGCTTCCTCCGCCTGCTCGGCGCTGAAACCATAAAACTCCATAAAACTGTCCCGCAGAGGCGGCCCGATAAAGCGCTCCAGCTTCTCCAGATCCGGCTCCTCGATGCCAAAAGACTTCAGCGCGTACTGCACACAGGTGGTTATCCCCACCCCGGGGTCCGTCAAGGTTCCGTCCAAATCAAACAACAGATATTTTTTCATCTAAAAACTCCTTATCCGATCTCCGTCATCCACGGTATTTTCAAATTTTACGATACGCACATCATAGCCCACCGTGTCGCTCACCTGCACATGCGCTACATCCCCCGCCTTTTTGCCAAGCAGAGCCTTGCCCAGGGGGGACTCATTGCTGATCAGACCCTCCAGTGAATTTCCCCGCACCGTGGTCACAATCTTGTAGGTCTCCTCGCTCCCGTCGTCCAGAAATACCACTGTCACCGTATTGTTGATGCCTATCTCGTCCGCGGCGGAATCCTCCGATATCACCTTCGCCGTCCGAATCATTCTCTCCAGATAACGAATCCGGCTCTCATTCTGATTTTTGACCTTCTTGGCCGCATGATACTCAAAATTCTCGCTCAGATCCCCGTGAGCCCTGGCCTCTTTCACATCCTCCAGCGCCTTCGGCCGCACCACAAGCTTCCGGTACTCTATCTCTTCCTCCATCTTTTTGATGTCGCTGGGTGTCAATTGATCATACATATCCTCTTCATCCTTCTCTTCAATCTACGTCTTACATCTGTATTCCGAACACCACCGCCGCGGACACGATGATCTGAATAATCGCAAAGCGGTATACGGTCTGAGTGTTGGACCACTCCCACACCTTGCGCACATGATCGTGCAGAGGCGTCCTGACATGGGTCAGAATGTGAATCTTGAAAAACCTGATCAGGGCCACCTTCAACAGCCCCAGTCCTCCGTCCAGAATCAACACACATGCCGCCGGGAGATACAGCACCGGACAGCCTGTCTTCAGAATGGCGATACTGATAAACAGCCCCATGGCCCGACTCCCCGCATCACCCATCATCAGCTTGCTGGGCGTCGCATTGTACCAGAGATACCCCAGAATACATACCGCAAAAAGCAGGATTCCAAAGGAAAAATTCTCAGGCCTGTCCTTAATCCGATCAATGAGATAAATCGTCATGAGTGTGATGATTCCCAGTGTTCCAGAGAGCCCGTCCACTCCATCGGCGCAGTTAGTCACATTCACAGACCCCCACACCAGAATCACCGTGAGCAGTGCAAACACCACCGGGTGCAGCACAACCTTCACATGAAACAGTGCCAACTCCACCACATTGGAATTATATTTCAAAAAGGTCATGGCCACCAGAGCCGCCACACACAAATCCAAAAAACCCTTCTTGTACTCGCCCCATGGCTTCTCGGAGGCGTCGTCCAAAAAACCCGTCAGCATACAAATGGATATCAGAATCAGATAAATCGTCATCTCCGCCTGCGGAGGAATAAAAAGCAGCGCAGTAGCCACAAACACCAGCACAAAGATAATGCCCGCCCCACGCGGCTTTCCCGCGGAGAGCTTCCCGTCATGCGCAAACTCCCGGCCGCCGTCCTTTGGCAGATAGGGGCAGAGCTTTGCCGTTGCAAAAACTGTCGCGATAAACCCAAACAGGATTCCGGCAAAGACATAAAGACTGCTGCCGCCCTCGGGCAAAAATCGATAAATCATAGCTATACTCCTCCCAGTGTGTATCTTATCACAAAAAAGGTCTGAACGCAATCCTGCTGTCCCGCTCCGTGTACTCCTCGCGCATGGCCCCCATGGCCTCCTCCACCGCGGCGTACAGCCCCGCGGCAGACATACGCAGCGCGCCGGCTCCCCAGATAATCATCTGCTCCAGCCCGTCGGAGGTGGCCACAGTCACCTGAAATCTATCCGTCATCCCGTGGACGGTCTTTTCGATATACTGATCTGCAGTCTCCGCTTCCTTCGTGTAGACAACATGAATATTGTGATACTGTATCACGCTGCCGGGATTCCCTTTAACTTTGTAGGCGTCAAAGACCAGAATCAAAGTCCCGCCCCAGATTCCCTGATAATTGCTCATGATATCCATAAGACGATCCCTTGCACTGTCGATGTTGACCTGCGCCAGACTGCGCAGTTCCTCCCACGCAAAAATAATATTATAACCGTCCACCAGCAGACAATCTTCCTTCTGCTTCCCGGCTCCCGCAGAGCCCTTTCGGGTATCCCGGCCCCCTGCACCACCGTTTCCTGTGCCGCCTGCCCCCGCTTTTCCCGCATCCGAATAGACATCCCGATGGCTCACATGATAACGCCGCCTGCGACGCTGGTCACGCTCTTTTCCCCCATAGGTCTGTCTGAAAATCGTCTCGATCTCCTCCTGAGTGATATAGCGCTCCGTCTCTCCCCGCCCGGAAGCCGGCTTTGCTTCCATGACCGCCGCATTTTCCGCTGTGTTTTCCTCTAAGCGTTCCGCTTCGCCTTCCTCCACAAGCCGCCGCACACACTCCGGCAACTCCACATGGGCGTACTCCGCCACCTGATCCCAATCCACCACAAAGCCCGCTCCGTGAGCACAGAACACGGAACCTGTGGGATTCTCCAGATCTCCTTCCGGGTCATACCCCCGCTCCGCAATCACTTCCTCCGCATTGTGACAGGGCTCATAGCCGTCCAGAATACACGAAAGCTGTCCCTCCCCATGAGTATAGGCATAAACCTCCCGCTGATAATCCCGCATGGCCGCCACTGGAACCCTGCCTGTGAGAACACTGCGCCCATCCTCCGTCCGGGGCATATCGAAACTCCCGTACATGCGCTGCACATCCGACATGGCCCGCCCAAGATACTCCGTGGGCAGCTCCAGCACAAACGCAAATACAGGCTCCAGCAGGATACTCCTGCTGCTGCGCAGTCCCTGTCGCAGCGCCCTGTAGGTAGCCTGCCGGAAGTCGCCGCCCTCCGTGTGTTTGAGATGCGCCCTGCCACCCACCAGAAGAATCCTCATATCCGTGATGGGCGAACCCGTGAGCACCCCCACATGAACTTTTTCTTCCAGATGAGTGAGAATCAGACGCTGCCAGTTTCTGTCCAGCATGTCCTCACTACACAGACTGGCAAACTGCAGGCCGCTTCCCCGCTCTCCCGGCTCCAGCAAAAGCTCCACCTCCGCATAGTGACGCAGCGGCTCAAAATGCCCGATGCCGATGGCGCGCTCCGCAATGCTTTCCTTATATACAATGCTCCCCGCGCCGAACTCCACCTCCAGCTCGAAGCGCTGGGCAATCAGCTTTTTCAGAATCTCTATCTGTACCTCGCCCATGACCTGGGCATGAATCTCCCTGCTCTCCTCCTGCCACACAATATGCAGAAGCGGTTCTTCCTCCTCCAGCCTGCGGAGCTTTAGAAGTGCCTGCACCGCGTCCTCTCCCTCTGGCAGCTCCACCCGATAGGTCAGCACCGGCTCCAGCACCGGCAGGACGCTCTCCGGCTCCGCGCCAAGCCCCTGACCGGCATAAGTCTGCGTCAGTCCCGTAACCGCACAGATTTCCCCCGCCTGAACCTCCTCCACCGTCTCAAAGACGGCTCCATTGTAAATGCGAATCTGATCGACCTTCTCCGAGGATAGCAGCATCTTCACCCGCAGGCTGCCGCCCGTAACCTTCAGATGTGTCAGCCTGGCGCCGCTCTGATCTCTGGAAATCTTAAACACTCTGGCTCCGAATTCCTCCGAATACACCGGCCTTAGCCCGTATGCTGCGACGCCGTCCAAAAGCGCCTCCACGCCCTCCACATGGAGCGCAGCTCCAAAATAGCATGGAAACACCCTGCGCTGCGCCACTGCCTCGGCGATCTCCTCCCTCGTCAGCGCTCCCCGCTCCAGATAAGCGTTCATCAGCTCTTCCTCACAGGTGGCAAGCTCCTCCGCAAGCTCGTCCTGATCCCGCAGCACCGCGCTGCCATAGACCACATCCGAAAATGCAACGCAGTTTCCGTCCAGTTGTCTTCTGAGCGACTCCATCAACTGCCCGCCGTCCGTTCCCGGCTGATCCATCTTGTTTACAAACAAAAAAGTCGGTATCTCATACCGCTCCAAAAGCCGCCACAGCGTGCGGGTGTGCCCCTGCACACCGTCCGCCCCGTTTATCACAAGCACCGCGCAGTCCAGCACCTGCAGCGTCCGCTCCATCTCCGCCGAGAAATCCACATGTCCCGGCGTGTCCAGAAGCGTCAGCTCCCGGTCTCTCCACTTCAGCCTTGCCTGCTTGGAAAAGATCGTGATGCCACGCTCTCTCTCCAGCGCAAAATTGTCCAGCACGGTATCTTTATGATCCACCCTGCCCAGTTTTCTGATCTGTCCGCCCAGATAAAGCATGCTCTCCGCCAGCGTCGTCTTGCCCGCATCCACATGAGCCAGAATTCCAAGTACCAGGCCATCTGACTCCAATTGCACATTCGCCATCTTTTCTCCTTAACATCAAATGATACTCAAAATCCAAAACTCGCCGTTCTCCCAGAGCACCTCATAGGCGGCCTCTATTTTCTCCAAATCCCGCTCCTGCACAAGATACAGCGCCTCTCTGTCACAGGATGCCCAGTCATAGCTCCCGGCATTAATATAATGATATCTCTCAGAATAGGGCAACAGTGTCCTCCCGTCAGTGACAAGCGTCTCCTCCTGATAATAGCGCGCATCAATACGGCAGGCATAATGCGTCAGTATCTCCGCCATAGACAGATTGAACTGCCATCCCATATTGCCTGTGATATACAGCCTGTCGCACTCCTCCCGGTCCGCCGTCTGCACAGCCTCCAGAAACACTCCATTATAATATTGCGCAGATTTTTCCGGATATACCGTAAAATAAGCCCCCAAAAACAGTACGGCGCACAGTCCGTAAGCCGCCCCTGCCAGAACCAGCCATTTTACGCTCTTCTCCGCCAGCCTGCAGATACAATAAGCGCAAACAAAAATTAACGGGAAGAAAATGATATTGATGCGATTGACATTGACCTCACTGGTGATGATGCCCACCCAGATTCCCGTGAGCAGGAATCCCCAGAGCGCCAGCTTACCGGCCTGCCGCTCCACATCCCGCTCCCGAAACAGATCCCGCGAAAGCAAAACCGCTCCTCCCGCCATAAATGGAATACTGATATGATACATGGGACCGAATGCGGGAATCGCGTTAAACCAATAATCAGGCAGCTGAAGGAAACTACAGCTCACCATAGCCCGGATATTTTTTCCAAGTTGGGCAAAAGAAAAATTCAAGAATAAGATATCATTTCCCCTCAGTGTCTCCGGGAAACGGCTCATGGTGATAAGCCCCGTCTCTATAGTCTCCAGATGAAAGAGATTAATCGCCATCACCAGAATCTCAGGCAGCGCCGTCAGACCGAAAATCACAATGGAGAGCAGAACCTCCCGAAAGGAAAACAGCTTTTTCCTCAAGCCCCACAGGGCAAAGACAGCCAAAAACGGCGTCACGGAATACACCGCGATGCCGTAGCAGTAAAAGGTCAATCCAAAGAAAAACATGGACAGATACAGGAATCTTTTCTTCCGCAGTCCCAGAAGCAACAGATAAAAGGCCAGCAAAAAGACATGCGGGAACAGATTGCAGTCGATGGCCCATCTGCTCTGCATAAAATGCCATGGATTCACAGCCGTGAGCGCCATGGCGACCAGCGCGAAGCGTCGGCCGAAGAGCTGCTTTCCGATGAGATATACCAGCAGGACAGAACCCACGCTGGCAAGCAGCATGGGAAGACGGATTACCCATGTATGGAATCCAAACAACCAGATAAAGGGAATCATCAGATAGGACAGCAGCACACTCATCTGACTCACCTGCCACGCGCTGAAATGCACGGGAAGACGCACTCCGAAACGGTCCGTCCCATACAGGGATAATGCCCACGCATCCACCGCTCCCATGGCTTCATCCTGATTGACACCATTGGGCAGACTCCCAAAACCGATAATTCGGATGAGGATGGCCAACGCCAAAATTCCCCAGAAAATCAATCTGCCTTTATCATGCTTCCTCTGCATATCCTGCTCTATCGGATATGCTGTTCTACTTCCGGTATTGCTTCCTATATTCATCAAGCCCTCGCCTTTCCGGTCACACATCGCCTTCTTTCGTCCGGCAAAATTTTCCATGCCGGATATACCTTGCTATTTTAGCATTTTTTCCGGCGAATGACAAGACGGCTGCACGGCAGGACTCTGTTTGGACGTAACCGTTCAGCCCGAAATATTGCGAATGGCACTTAAACAGTGTCGAAAAGGGGCGGTACAAAACATCTTCGAACAGTCTTCGCCTTCAAGCGCTATAAAAAAGGTTTCGGTTTCCGCATTTTTTCTCTCTCCTTTTTCGGTTGACTTTTTCATAAATATATTTATAATATACACATGTCGGTTTTCAGCCAATTGTTCTATTTGAAATTTCTTATCTGCAGGATTCCGCCTGAAAAATGGTTTTAATCATAGAGAATGTCTTTCGGAAACTAACATTTATTTCATTGTAAAACTGGAGGCGGAAAGTCTATGGAATACATATGGTATGTTATTGCAGCGCTTGGGGCAGGAATAGGCACCGGTCTTGCGGGACTATCAGCAGCAACCGTAATGGTGCCGATACTGATTGTACTTTGTCCAAGCTTCAGCGGAGAAACCGGCGCTTATCAAGCGACTGCCATTGCTCTTGCATCAGATATTCTTGGTTCAGCAGTGACAACAATTACATATGGGAAGCACAAAAACATCGACCTGAAACGCGGATGGATCATGCTGGTATGCATCCTCACCATGAGTACAATGGGCAGTTATGCAGCGTGGCTTGCAGGAAATGTAGTATTGGGTAGTTTTACGCTGTTTCTGACATTTTTCATTGGCATCCGTTTTCTGATAAAACCGGACACATCACGGGAAAATACAGTGGGTAAGGGCGAGAAACTTGACTGGAAAGGCGTAGCCATATCCCTTTTTTTCGGTCTGACCATTGGGTTCGGCACAGGTTTTGTAGGGACAGGCGGCGGTATGATGATGCTTGTGGTTTTTACCGCCTTTCTCGGCATGGAACTGAAAACCGCTGTCGGCACAAGCACTTTTATTATGACTTTTACGGCACTTATTGCATCGATCAGCCATATCATCATCCACCCGGCAATCATTCTGGAACGCTGGGATGTTCTGCTGATATGTGTTGTTGTTGCAACTGCGGCCTCTCTTATTTCCGCACAGTTTGCCAACCGGGTAAAAAACCGTACGGTTGGACTTGTGACAGGAGCAGTGCTTACTGTGCTTGGCGCTGCCATGCTGATATTGAATTATTGGCCAGTCATATCGGAATTACCATCTCAATTTTTTTGACTATCTGCTTTGGCAACTCCTTTTTATTTGCTGCGCCCGCACATACATTGCATTCTTCTCACTCATAACCATTCCCTCCACACGCAATAGAACAATATATATTGATATCCTTTTACCTCTCCTTCCCCAATAGTTCCATATGCCCCGTTTCATATCCGCAATCCACAATACACTTTCTCCATACATATTCGCCATCCCTCTCGGATGCAATATAAGAAAACCAAAGCACGTCACCATCCTCTGACCATTCCAGCTTCGGCTCATCCTGTGGAGCTCCTGTATAAACCCATGGTTCGTAGACATAGTTATGATTATCGTCCCCGTCTATGATGTCATTCAACACCAGGCCATACGCCCCCAATTCCTTGCTGATAATGCCATATACCTCGTATTCCCCAGTGGAATCCACCGCCATCTTAACCAAAATATCCGCGTCTTGCTCGAAATTCACGCTATTACTCCACCCAACCGCAGTGCGTCCAAGCACCCTCGTTATAATCTGCTCCTCCGAGCTCTCTGGCGCCAAGCTGCTATCCATGGGCGCCTCTGTCATTTCCGCATTCGGTGACCTGCCTTCTTCGGTCTCCTGCCATCCCTCATTACCGACCGTGGACGCAATGCGCACATCCACGTTTTTCACCGTGATATACACGTTTTTGCTTTCCTCCGACGGATTCTGGATGTTCACGCCAATCTTGAACCACGCGCCCTTTTCCACCTCCATCTTCACGGGCATTCCCCGCGTGATATAGGTGGGTTTATAGGTGTTTTCCTCCTGCCACTCCACAGGCAGCAACACGACCTCCCCGTCCCCCATACCTTCGCCGGCATAGAGCGTGAGAGTTCTGCCCTTGGGACAGATTTCCTCGTCAGAATAATAAAAATTTTCCGTGCCCTTCGCAGGTATGGTCACCCTGATCTGATAGGGCTTTGGTGAATTCGTCAGGAAGCAGACCGCGGTGACCAAGCAGGCCACAATCGCAATGAGCACAATCCAGAAAGCCGGTTTGCGATAACTTAACACCGCTTTCACCCTTTGCTTCACCCCCACCTCGCCAAAGGCAAGGGGACACGCCATCACCCTCTTTCGCCGCATGCTGCAGGACACCAGCGTCCTCGAATACTGTTTTTTCTCAGCTTCCTCCCAGCTTCGAACTACCTTTTCGTCACAGGCCAGCTCGATATCACGACACAGAAGGGCATATGCCGCCCAGGAGAGGGGATTGAACCAATAAACCGACAGCAATAGATAACCCAGCAGCTTCCACCAGTGATCCCCACGCTTTAAGTGGGCCTGTTCATGGGCAAGGATGCAGGACATCTGACTTTCCTCCATGCCGGATGCAAGATAGATTCTCGGCCGTATCACCCCGAGAATAAACGGGGAGCTCACGGAATCGCCGACCCATATATTGTCCCGTAAAAGTACCGCCTCCGAGACATTCCGGCGCAGACGCACATAGCTAAACAGCGCATAGCCCAACAGGACAACAAGCCCGATTGCCCAGACAATGCCCGCCAGATACATCCACACCGCCAGCGGATTCACGCTTGCTCCCGGCGTTGGCGCAAAGCTCTCACTGATCACAGGATTGACCGCCTGATCAATGACCGCCACCCCACTGTCAATGGTCGGCGTGGGGGAATACCACACAACTGCGGGGTCCACAGGTTCCGCATTGGGAATCAGACTAAACCGGCTCTCGATAGAGATGGGGCACACAAGCCTCACCGCCACGATTCCCCACAGGATACAGCGAATCCACTTGGGGGAGCGCCATAACAGCACGCGCAAAAGGATGACCGCCAGGATCAGCCAGCTTGCCGCAATGCTCATGTTCAATAGTTTGATGAAAACGGCATCCATCCTCACACCCCCTTTGCCCTGTCAATCAACTGGTAGATTTCTTCCGCTTCCTCTTCCGTCAGGGACTTTCCCTTGGTAAACGCTGCGATAAACGCAGGAAGCGAGCCCTCAAAGCTGTCCTCCACATACTTTCTGCTTTGCAGGGAATAGAACTCTTCCCTAGAGATGACCGCGGTCACCATACCGTTATCATTTCGGAATAACCCCTTATCACATAACCGTCTCAGCACATTGTGGGCGGTGGTGCGCTTCCAGTTGAACTCCACCGCCGTGAGCTTCACCAGCTCCGACGAAGTCACGGGCTCCCGCTCCCAAATCATATCCGCATACCGCGCCTCTATCACACCTAATTGTATTTCTTGCATAACTGCCTCCTCCCTGTATTTTGCAAATATGTCAGTGCAAACGCTTTCCCAATATCCACAATAGACCACACAATGTAGTCTCATCTACAGACTACATTGTGTGGTCTCTTTTGTCAAGAGGATTTAGTTTCATGCCTTCCACTTTATCCTGCCAGGTAGCCTCCTTCAAACACATCCATCACATTTTTCTCCAGTTCAACGACCTCATAATCCACCACATGCACCCAGCCCTGCTGTCCGTCCGCCGTCTCGATAAGCAGCCAGTTAAAATCCGCGGAAGTCTGTAGAAATTTCACCGTCTGAGGCATCACCGTGAAGGTCTCTTGGCTCCCGATTTCCTGATGCAGCGGCAGTTCCTCGCACAGCTCTACCGGATTGCCCCGGGTAAAATCATAGACCTCCTGCGGCACTTCCTCCAGCATGCCGCCCGCGCTCATGCGCCAATGGACTCTAATCCAGTCTGAACTTGCGATCTCTTTGAAGATTGTACCGCTTATGCCACCCTCCCCGTCAAGTACACAGGAGAGAATATCCGTCTCAAAACTGCCTGTCTCTATGATCTGCCCGTTCTCATAGCGGTAGAAATGGGTGAGGGGATCTGCGCTTGGTCCATCCTCATAAATCGCCAGAATCATCGTTTTCCCATCCAGACTGAACGCCCGGAGCGTATTGTCCGTATTGTAACCGTAATCCTCCCGGACTGCCTCCCCGATCTTCAAGCGGTAGTAGCGAAGCGGCTCATCCGGTGCCTCCTCCCCGGCACTTCGGGACGGCTCCAGCACAATCTCTTCCGCCACACCGTCTCCGTCCATGTCCAGATAAGCCAAATTCCGGTTCTGCACTCTGTTGGAAATATTGGTGAGCGTACTTTGATTCGCAAGCACCCGCTGGGTGATGCTCTGTCCGTACTGCTGCTTCTCCTCGTCGGATAACTCTATGACATTCTTGCCGTTTAACGCCACATCCTCCTTTGCATAGAGCATCATCACTTCCCATTCTTCCCGGGGATAGGTGTAGTGGACGCCGACGATTCCCTGACGGATATGAAAGGAATCGATTATGATGGCATTTGGATTCCGCCCTAACGGTAAATCACCGGTGGCAAAAGTCTCCAGATCCACCCATCGAACCGCATTGTCCGCCCAGTCAAGCGCACCCTGAAAATAGAAAGAGTCCGTAATAAAATACAATTTCCCCTCGAACAGCGTCATCTGAGGATTGTTTCCCACATAGCCGTCGTAGATCAACTCCTCCCGGTCCTCCTCCAGACGATAGATCCCATATCCTCTATCCTGATATCGGACACCGTTCTCCTCGATCTCCTCATAGACTCTCTCCTCATGGTCTCTCTCCACATTGTCCGGATCCCGATTCGTCTCTGTTGTGGCATCCATCTCCTCCCCGCCGGCCGGTTCCCCGTCCTCCTCATCCGTCCGTGTGATCTGCGTTTCTCCTTCCTCAGATTCGGACGAGTCCTTTGCGGGCACCGTCAACAGTGCGACACTCACCGCCGCGCCGAATAGTACCGCCACTGCGGACACGGCGATCATAGGCTTCTGGTAGCGCAGGATTCCTTTGACTCTGTCTTTCGTGTCATCCTCTCCGAACGCGATGGGAGTAGGCATTTTCCATTTTCTCTCCATGGCGAGGGCAAGGAGGGATTCACTGTAATCCGCCTTCCTCTCCACGCCAAGCCTTGCCAGCACTCTCTCGTCGCACGCCCGCTCCAGCTCCCCCTGAAAATACCGATAGAACATCCACAGAACCGGATTAAACCAGTGCAGACTCACCACAAGGAAAGACAGAACCTTCCAGATATGATCCAGATAACGGATGTGCATTCTCTCATGCAGCAGAATATGCTCCCGCCGCATCCCCTCGAGACCGGGCGTCAGATATATCCGCGGGCGGAGAATCCCCGCCACACAGGGCGACGGGACAGCATCCGACTCATAGACTCCGTCGGAAATCTTCATGGCAAACCGAAGTTTTGCCTTCAGCCTGCCATAGGATACGGCGGCCCACAGCCACAGTGCCGCGACGCCCGCAAACCAAATGCGCGCGGCCGCCGGCAGAACGGTCTCATAAGTCGTCTTCGCCGGCTCTATGGTTCCGTTGGCACGCTGGTAATAATAAACATACCGTCCGCCTCCCCTTTCGGTCTCCACCGGACTTCCCGCCGCCACCGCTTTCTCATATTGCGCGCTTCCCTCCGGCGCCATCCGGTAGTCTCCCGTGTAGGTTCCCCGAAAGTCCAGAGAGTTTTCGATCCTATCCGAAAGATGCCACAGCCGGAACGCGCTGGCGGCAGAGGTTACGGAAAAAGGCACTGCCAGCCGCAGGGCCACCAGTCCCCACAATACCAGAGAGATCCATCTGGCCGCACGCACGCGATGAATCAATAGACTGAGAAACAGTACGCCGATTCCCGCAATCGTGCCATAGAGACTTAATCTCAGGATTTCCTCAAACACGGTCTCCAACATCCCTATTCCTCCCCCTTTCCCGCAGGCAGGGAGGTGTTCGCACGCCTGTGCTCCTCGATCAAACGCTGTATCTCGTCCGCCTCCTCATCGGAGAGAACCTTTCCTTTGGTAAATGCCGCGATAAAAGCCGGCAGAGATCCCCCGAAGGTGTCCGCCACGAACTGTTCGCTCTGCCTGCCGCAGAACTCCTCCTTGGAGATCAAAGTCCGCACCGTGCCGTTGTCATTCTCAAAAATTCCCCTCTGACAGAGTCGTTTGAGCATGGTGTAGGTGGTGGTGCGCTTCCAGTCAAACCGCTCCAGACAGATTTTTACCAGCTCCCCCGTCCCGATGGGTGCACGCTCCCATATGATATCCGCTGAAACACAACTCCGCGCCCACGAGCAGCTCA
>JAIDDH010000003.1 GCA_029055435.1 Acetatifactor sp. | reverse complement strand
TGTCCGCCTCTCTTACAATCTCCGTACGCTATGCTCATCATAAAATTAATTGGTTTGGGATAAAGCATAGATTTCATAAGAAAGATTTTCCGTAAGATACGGCAGAATGCCGTCAGAAAAAAATATGCCTTGTGCTGATTATACAAAGGTTTAGGCAGAGTGTCAACATTTTTGGCATAATCACAATACAGTTTTTGAATCTATCACTTTTTAAAGCCTTATAAGTGATATATATAAGTGATACTTAAAACGTTATAGGCCATAACAAAAGCGGATTCAATAGGAGATATAACCAAATTGAATCCGCTTTTAACACTGTTTTCAGCCTGTTTTATTGTGCTAAATTCACAAAACTTGTACCCTACTTATAGTTCACGATCTGTCCAAAATCCGGTTTCAGGGACGCTCCGCCCACCAGACCGCCGTCGATATCGGGCTGTGCAAACAATTCCGCCGCGTTTCCTGCGTTCACAGAACCGCCGTATTGGATGCGTACCGCCTCTGCGGTAGCCTGATCATACATCTCAGCGATACAGTCACGGATGCCCTTACATACCTCCTGCGCCTGCTCGGTGGTAGCCGTCTTGCCGGTACCAATCGCCCAAATTGGCTCGTATGCGATCACAAGGTTCTTCACCTGATCTGCGGTCACCTCCACCAGATCGGACTTGATCTGGAGCCGAATCCAATCCATAGTAACACCCATCTCCCTCTGCTCCAATGACTCACCACAGCAGAGAATGGGAGTAAGCCCTGCTTCAATCGCCTTCTTCACTTTCTTGTTCAGGAGTGCGTCATCCTCCTTGAAATAGTCGCGTCTCTCGGAGTGTCCGATGATTACATATTTTACTCCGGCATCCTTCAGCATGGACGCGGAAATCTCGCCCGTGTAAGCGCCCTTCTCCTCGAAATACATATTCTCCGCGCCAACCTCTACGTTCGTGCCCTTCACTGCCTCCACGACAGGTACAATATCAATGGCGGGAACACAATAAACCACATCTACGTCATCACTTTTTACAAGATCCTTCAGCTCTGCACACAGCTTTACGGCCTCACTGGGCGTCATATTCATCTTCCAGTTGCCCGCTACAATTTTTCTTCTTGCCATGATTTCCTCCGTTCTGCCGCTCAAAAAAGCAGCATGATCTCATTGTTGATTGATTGGATTCCGTTGTGAGACTTATTTGTCGTCTGCCGCAACCACGCCGGGAAGCTCCTTACCCTCCAGAAACTCCAGAGAAGCGCCGCCGCCGGTGGAAATGTGGCTCATTTTATCTCCAAATCCAAGTTGATTTACTGCTGCAGCGGAATCACCGCCTCCGATGATGGTGGTTGCATCGGTCTCAGCCAGAGCCTTTGCAACTGCGATAGTACCTGCAGCCAGGGTAGGATTCTCAAACACGCCCATGGGACCATTCCAAACCACAGTCTTTGCGTTCTTCACGGCATCTGCATACATCTGCGCGGTCTTGGGACCGATATCACAGCCCTCTCTGTCGGCGGGCATATCCTGCACATCATAAACCTCTGTATCAACAGGTGCGTCGATGGGATTAGGGAATGCCGCAATCGTAACGGAGTCAACGGGAAGCAGAAGCTTCTTGCCGAGCTTCTCAGCCTTCTCCATCATCTCCTTGCAGTAGTCAATCTTCTCATTGTCCACCAGAGACTTTCCGATCTCATAGCCCTGAGCCTTCAGGAATGTATAAGCCATACCGCCACCGATAATCAGGGTATCGCACTTCTCCAGCAGATTGGAGATAACATTCAGCTTGTCTGCAACCTTTGCACCGCCCAGGATAGCCACGAAGGGACGAACGGGATTCTCCACGGCATTGCCCAGGAAATCAATCTCCTTCTGCATCAGATATCCCACTACATTCTCGCCGCCCTTGGCAGTGATGAATTTGGTGACACCCTCAACAGACGCATGTGCTCTGTGGGAGGAACCGAAAGCGTCGCACACATACAGATCAGCTAGATCAGCCAGCTCTTTGGAGAACTCTTCGCCGTTCTTGGTCTCCTCCTTACCGCGGAAGCGAGTATTCTGGAGCAGTACTACATCGCCCTCCTTCATAGCCTCCACCGCTTTGGTGGCAGCCTCTCCGGTCACGTTGTAGTCACCTACGAACACAACCTCCTTGCCCAGCTTTTCGGACAATCTCTTAGCAACAGGAGCAAGGGACTCTCCCTCGTTGGGGCCTTCCTTTACCTTGCCAAGATGAGAGCAGAGAATCACCTTGCCGCCGTCCGCAATCAGTTTTTTGATAGTGGGAAGCGCAGCCACGATACGAGTCTCGTCGGTAATCTCACCATTCTTCAAGGGAACATTAAAATCACATCTCACAAGGACACGCTTGCCCTTTGCATTGATGTCATCTACAGATTTCTTATTCAAACCCATCTCGATAAACCTCCATTATTCTATTTATATTTTGAAACTAAACAAAAGGGATCCGGTCCAAGGAACCAGACAAGGGGGTCTGATCCAAGAATCAGCCCCCCTGACAGTCCATGCTGTAAAATATTAGCCCAGCTCGCTGAAATACTTGATGGTGCGAACCATCTGAGAAGTGTAGCTGTTCTCGTTGTCATACCATGACACAACCTGAACCTGAGTATTGCCGTCCTCCATGGGAGCAACCATGGTCTGGGTAGCATCAAACAGAGAGCCGTAAGTCATACCGATTACATCGGAAGATACGATCTCGTCGGTGTTGTAGCCATAAGACTCGGTCTGTGCAGCCTTCATAGCGTCATTGATCTGCTCCTTGGTAACCTGGCCCTTTACAACTGCCACCAGAATCGTGGTGGAACCGGTAGGGGTAGGAACACGCTGAGCGGAACCGATGAGCTTGCCGTTGAGCTCAGGGATAACAAGACCGATTGCCTTTGCTGCACCAGTGGAGTTGGGAACGATATTCTGAGCGCCTGCACGGCTTCTTCTCTTATCGCCCTTTCTCTGAGGACCATCCAGAATCATCTGGTCGCCGGTGTAAGCATGAACGGTGGTCATGATACCGGACTGGATGGGAGCCAGATCGTTCAGAGCCTTAGCCATAGGAGCCAGGCAGTTGGTGGTACAGGAAGCTGCGGAGATAACGGTATCCTCGGGCTTCAGAATATTATGGTTTACATTGTATACGATGGTAGGAAGGTCATTGCCTGCAGGAGCAGAGATTACAACCTTGCGGGCACCGGCATTGATGTGTGCCATGGACTTCTCCTTGGAGGTGTAGAAACCGGTACACTCCAGAACTACGTCAACCTTCAGCTCGCCCCAGGGAAGCTTAGAAGCATCTGCCTCTTTATAAATGGTAATCTTCTTGCCGTTCACAGTGATGGAATCCTCACCGGCCTCAACCTTGTCGGCATATTTGTATCTGCCCTGTGCGGTATCGTACTTCAGCAGATGTGCCAGCATATCAGGGCTGGTCAAATCGTTGATGGCTACTACCTCGTAGCCTTCCGCATCAAACATCTGTCTGAATGCAAGACGGCCGATACGGCCAAAACCATTAATCGCTACTCTTACTGACATTTTTGTTTCCTCCTAAATAAATAATTTTTATTTTATATGATTCTGACCTCCGGCGCATGTCCGATTGTCAAAATTTTGTCACTGCTATATTTTAACTGATTCCCCCTCATAATTCAAGATGTAAATGAAAAATATTTTCCAATTATGGGAAATTTTACTATTTGTTTAGACTTTACAAGCCAGAAAACAAGCCATTCTCACCAGTCAGCTTCTAATAGTCTGGCCCTCTTTTCACAAAAAATTCACCCGCCGCCCGCTTTTTTCCAAAATTCGGATGCCATTTGCCGCAAAATTTGTTATACTAAAATCTAATCAGCATTCAAGGGAGACCCAAGACATGAACCAAGCCGACGCTTCCCCCACCTCCAGACGGCTGATCCTTCTGGACGAGATGCGGGGGCTGACTCTGATCAGCATGATTTTATACCATTTCCTGTGGGATCTGGTCTATATTGCAGGCTTCTCCATCCCCTGGTATCACGGTACAGGAGCCTACATCTGGCAGCAGAGCATCTGCCGGACCTTTATCTTTCTATCGGGCTTTTGCTGGTCCCTTGGCAGGCATCCCCTCAAAAGAGGCCTCACAGTCTGGCTCTCCGGCGGGCTGGTGACGCTGGTGACCCTGGTGTTCCTGCCGGAAAACCGCGTCGTCTTCGGCGTCCTCACCCTGATTGGCTCCGCAATGCTCCTTATGATTCCTGTGGACAGGCTTCTGGGACGCTTAAAGAGCTTTCCGGGAATCGTGTTTCTGATGGGACTCTCCTACTTTTTGTTCCTGTTATTTCTGCCCGCCATGAACGGGCGCATGGCTGATTTTGCGGGACTTTTTGCAGGCAGAGGCATTATGCAC
>JAIDDH010000029.1 GCA_029055435.1 Acetatifactor sp. | reverse complement strand
CTTTCAAAAGTCCCAGCCGCTTCCAGAAATCAGGATGCAGGATCGGGTCGCAGCCCGTGATATAAAAATAGGGCAGACGGTCATACGTTTCGCAGAAGTCCAGACAGTTGTAAAAAGTATCCTGCATCTGCTGCCAGTCCATAACATCAGGTTTTTTACTGTTATCCTCCGAAAATATGTAGCAATGTTTGCATCGCTGGTCACATTCATCGGTTATATGCCACTGAAAAGAAAAATACTGTTTCATATCATTTCCCTCATCTCTATAAAAATCGGTTTTCCCGAAATATCTTTCCAAGTTTCCGGCAGGAAGATTCCCACCGGAAACCTATTTAGAACAGGCCTGATTACTTATCGTCAGCGCCACAGGCAGAACCACAGGCTGCGGGCTTTTCCTCCGGCTTGTCACCGGCGCCACAGGCAGAACCGCAGGCTGCAGGCTTTTCCTCCGGCTTATCACCAGCGCCGCAAGCGGAAGCCGCTACGTTCTCAGTCCATCCGGCAAGGTTAGAAAGTGCCATTGCAATTACCTCCTTCATGTATTCAGAAAGCACTACCCTCTCTGTGATTACTATTATACAAATAGCCCTGCCCCCTACAAGTACGCACTTTTTCGTTACCGAGTAACCAAAAGGTGACCTTAGTTACTTTTAGGTAACCTGTCAGCAGGGTGCTTGACAGTTCCCGCCTGTCAGATTACAATTTGTATGTAACATTCTAATTTAAACTATTGGAGGTAATCGGATGCTGACGAAGGAAGAGATGCAAGCCTGCCCGGTGGCGACAACAGTGGAATTGATAGGGAGCAAATGGAAACTGCTGATCATCAGGAACCTGCTGGTACGCCCTTGGCGTTTCAACGAACTGAAAAAAGACCTGACAGGAATCAGCCAGAAAGTACTGACCGATAACCTGCGGTCTTTGGAATCAGACGGAATCATCACACGCACTGTATATCCAGAGGTACCGCCAAGGGTAGAATATGCATTAAGTGAATTAGGGGAAACCCTAAAGCCGATTTTGGATTCCATGGCAGAATGGGGACAGAATTACAAATCAAACGCGCCGGAAAACACACTTTTTGATCCTTCGATGTAAAAAAGAGAAATGCAGACCGCCTGCATTTCTCTTTTTATGATTTACATCTCTCTCTTATATTGATAGAAAAAGTCCTTCAGAGCCGTGAGCGCCTTGGCCAGAATCGGAATCTCCTCCTCATCCATGGTACGCATCACGGCGTCAACCATCTGCATATGGTATTCTCTATGCTGTTCATAGGCACTCAGTCCCTTGTCCGTGAGCCGCACATTCACCACCCTGCGGTCCTCCTCGCTGCGCTGTCTCTCCACATAGCCCTTCAGCACCAATCCGTTCATGGACGTGGTCAGGGAGCCCACCGTGATGCGAAGCTTTGCGGCCACGGCGGACATATTGCCGCCCTCGGGCCCCACCGCGTCGATCACATGCATTTCATTGTTCGTGATGTCACTGTACTCGTCCGTGATGATCACTTCCTCCTCCAGACGCATAATCTCGTTAAAAAGATGTACCAATACATCGTTAAATACTTCCCGGCTGTCCATCAACCTCTCACCATCCTCAAAATTTACGGAACCTCTGATAACGCTGTTCCAACAGCTCCCCCTCGTCCAGATTTCCATATTGTATCATAAATTGTTCAATTCCCTGTGCAAGCTGTGCCAGCACGCCGTCCATGGTCTCTCGCGAAAATCCCTCCCGTTTCGGAAAGGTTCCCTCCTCCTGCACTACGCGCTCCACAATCCCCATCCGGTACAAGTCCTGCGCCGTCAGCTTCATCAGCGCGGACGCCTCCTTTGCCCGTGAGCCGTCCTTCCACAGGATAGAGGCAAATCCCTCCGGGGACAGCACGGAATAAACCGAATGCTCCAGCATCCAGACCTCGTCTGCCACCGCAAATGCAAGTGCTCCGCCGCTGCCTCCCTCTCCAATCACAATAGAGAGCACCGGCACTTTGACGCCGAACAGATCACAGATATTGCGGGCAATGGCCTCGCCCTGTCCCTGTTCTTCGGCCTCCATGCCGCAGAAAGCTCCCGGTGTATCCACAAAGAAAATTACGGGCCGCCCGAATTTCTCCGCCTGTCTCACCAGTCTCATGGACTTGCGGTAACCGTCCGGGGAAACCATGCCGAAATTTCTGGCGATGCAATCCTTCGTTCCCTCACCCTTCTCCTGGGCAATCACTGTCACAGGCACACCCTGAAAAGTGGCGATTCCGCCGATGACAGCGGGGTCATCCCGAAGATACCGATCCCCGTGAAGCTCCACGAAATCAGGAAAAAGCTTCTCTATATAATCA
>JAIDDH010000028.1 GCA_029055435.1 Acetatifactor sp. | reverse complement strand
GTTGTAGAATACTGTAATTTACGGGTCGGTTCTAAGGTGCATCCATGCACCGTAGAACCTGAAATGCGCATCCGTGCGCATTTCACCCTGGTATCCTGCCGCACTATAAGAAAACGCGCCAGCCTTCGCTAATGCCTGCAAATTCCTCCCTGCCGCCTCCGGCTTCGATACTGGTTGAGTGTAGTATCCATAATGGTTTCGCTGAGAGATTCAATGCATGCCACATTTAGGTTGAATAGTTAGGGGGAGGGCGTTCGAATAATAAGATAGAAAATAAAATTGAGAATGTGTTGAAAATGGTGTAGAATAAAAGCAGTATTAAAATGGCGGGTGGTGAAACATATAGGGGCAGGTTGGCCCCGGAGAGGAGTATATCCATGCAGAAGCAATTGGTAACAGGAGCAGACGCCGTGCCTTTCCGCAGTCGTACCAGGGTGGTGCAGATCGGAGACAGATGTATCGGCGGCGGCAATCCTGTGCTCATACAGTCCATGACAAATACGAAAACGGAGGATGTGGCCGCCACGGTGGCACAGATTCAGGAGCTGGAGCGGGCAGGCTGTGAGATTGTCCGCTGTACTGTTCCCACGGCGGAGGCAGCGGCAGCTCTCAGGGAAATCAAGAAGCAGATCGGGATTCCTCTGGTGGCGGACATTCACTTCGACTATCGCATGGCCATTGCGGCCATGGAGAACGGCGCGGATAAAATTCGCATCAATCCCGGAAATATCGGAAGTGTTGACCGGGTGAGGGATGTAGTGAATGTGGCGAAAGAGCGTAATATTCCCATCCGCGTGGGGGTAAACAGCGGTTCACTGGAAAAGCATCTGGTGGAAAAATACGGCGGAGTGACGGCGGAGGGCATCGTGGAGAGCGCTCTGGACAAGGTGCATCTGATACAGGACATGGACTATGACAATCTGGTCATCAGCATCAAATCCTCAGATGTGCTCATGTGTGTGGAGGCTCATGAGCGTCTGGCGCAGGCTCTCCTGCAGGAGAAGACAATTTATCCGCTGCATGTGGGTATCACGGAGTCCGGTACGGTGCAGAGCGGTAATATCAAGTCTGCATTGGGGCTGGGCATGATACTGGGACAGGGCATCGGTGATACTGTCAGGGTTTCTCTCACGGGCAGTCCTGTGGAGGAGATTAAGTCGGCAAAGCTCATTCTGCGAACCCTTGGTCTTAGAAAGGGCGGCATCGAGGTGGTTTCCTGTCCCACATGCGGCAGGACGCAGATCGATTTGATCGGCCTTGCCGGCAAGGTGGAGAAGCTGGTGGAGGACTATCCTCTGGATATCAAGGTGGCTGTGATGGGATGCGTGGTGAATGGCCCGGGGGAGGCGAGAGAGGCTGATCTTGGCATCGCCGGAGGCATCGGTGAGGGCTTGTTGATAAAACGCGGAGAGATAGTGCGCAAGGTGCCGGAGAGCGAGCTGCTTGCGGCATTGCGGGAAGAGTTGGACAATTGGGTATGAGCAAACCGTTTTTTGAGGTCTTTCCCTCATTAAAATTACATAAGCCGCTGCATGATGTGATGGAGCAGACGGAGGTGGAGCGTGTTGCCGCCACCAGAAGCAAGGAATATCTGCGCATTTATCTGTCGGGCAGCCGCCTGATCTTAAAACAGGATATCTGGGCGGTGGAGCGGGAGATTCTGGGCCAGCTTTTTCCAAATGCAGGATTGACGGTCAAGATTTATGAGCATTTTTCTCTCTCATCCCAATACAATCCCGAAAAGCTGATGTCTGTCTATCGGGATAGTATTCTTCTGGAGCTGCAGGATTACAATCATATTTTATATAATGCATTCAAGAATGCGGAGCTTGTCTATCCGGATGAGAGCACGGTTGTACTGCGCATGGATGACACGGTTCTGGTGCGCGGCAAGGAAGAGGAGCTTTTGCGTATTCTGGAGAAAATTCTGGTGGAGCGCTGTGGTTTTTCCGTATCTGTAAAGGCGGAGTATCGGGAGGCGGAGACCGGGAGATATGAGCAGGAGGACGCTCTGCGCCTGAAACTCAAAGTGCAGGAGATTGCGGAGCGCGCCGGGGCCGGAACCGCGGAGGACGCGGGGGAGCGTTTTGTGGATGCCGGGGAGGAGAGCGGTCTTTCCGCCGGGGTAGACGTCCCGCAGGGTTCGCAGGGAGCGGGAGACGGCTCAGCGCAGCGGGAGACGGCTCAGAAGGGCACAGGACCGAAAAATACGGCCCAGCCGAAAGATATGACCCGGCCGAAAGACGCAGTCCGGCAAAAGGGCGCGACCAAGGACGGTGGATGGAACAAGGGCTCAGGCTACGGGCGGGCTCTTCGACGCAGCACCAATCCCGATGTGGTCTACGGGCGGGATTTTGAGGAAGAGGCCATGCGCATCGACGAGATCGTGGGAGAGATGGGCGAGGTGGTCATCCGGGGCAGGGTGCTGAATCTGGACAAGCGGGCCATCAAGAACGAAAAGACTATTCTTATTTTTGATGTCACGGATTTCACGGACACCATGACGGTGAAGCTGTTTGTGCAGGACGATCAGGTGAAGGAAATTACGGACAATATCGCCTGCGGCGCGTTCCTCAAGCTGAAGGGTATCAGTATGATGGATAGATTCGACCATGAGCTGACTATCGGCTCCATCGTCGGAATCAAGAAGATACCGGATTTTACGGTGAGCCGCATGGACACTGCGCCCCGCAAGCGGGTAGAGCTCCACTGTCATACCAAGATGAGCGATATGGATGGTGTGTCGGAGGCTTCGGACATTGTAAAGCGCGCGTACAAGTGGGGACATCGCGCCATCGCCATAACGGATCATGGCGTGGTGCAGAGCTTTACGGACGCCAATCATGTGTGGGAGGCGCTCTGGAAGGACGAGAAGAATAAACGCTCAAAGGAAGGGGACGAGCATCCCAACAAGCAGGACTTTTTCAAGATTTTATATGGCGTGGAGGCCTATCTGGTGGATGATCTGAAAGAGATTGTCACCGGAGATAAAGGACAGACGCTGCAGGCGGATTTTGTGGTCTTTGATATCGAGACCACCGGTTTTTCCCCTGTACATAATCGAATCATTGAGATCGGCGCCGTGAAAGTCCGGGAGGGAAAAATGGTGGACCGATTCTCCACCTTTGTCAATCCTGATGAGCCCATTCCCTTCGAAATCGAGAAACTGACGGGCATACGGGACGATATGGTCATGGAGTACCCGCAGATTGATGTGATTTTGCCGCAGTTTCTGGAGTTTTGTGCAGACTGTGTCCTGGTGGCCCACAATGCCAATTTTGATATGAGCTTTATCATGGAAAACTGCAGGAGACTGGGATATCCCGCGGAATTTACCTATGTGGATACCATGAATGCCGCGCGTGTGCTTCTGCCTCATCAGGCCAAGCATACTTTGGATGCGGTGGCAAAGACCCTGAGTATCTCTTTAGAGAATCATCACCGGGCGGTGGACGACGCGGAGTGTACCGCCCATATTTTCGTAAAATTTATCAAAATGCTGCAGGAGGAGCACGGGGTTGCCGATTTGAGCGGCCTCAACCGGATGGGGGAGGACAGTGCGGATCTGATACACAGACTGCCTACCTATCACGCAATCATTCTGGCCAAAAACGACATGGGACGCATTAATTTGTACCGTCTGGTCAGCGAGTCGCATCTGACATATTTTAACCGTCATCCCCGCATCCCCAAAAGCCTTGTGGAGAAGTACCGGGAGGGACTGATTCTCGGCAGCGCCTGCGAGGCGGGAGAACTGTATCGTGCGCTTCTGGACGGCCAGTCGGATATCCAGATTGCGCGGCTGGTGAATTTTTATGATTATCTGGAAATCCAGCCTGTGGGCAATAATGCCTTTATGATTGTCTCGGAGCGTTTTCGGGAGATTAATTCTGAGGAGGATATCCGGAATATCAACAGGCGGATCGTTGCGCTGGGAGAGCAGTTCCACAAGCCTGTGGTAGCCACCTGTGACGTGCATTTCCTCGATCCGGAGGATGAGCTGTACAGGCGGATCATCATGGCGGGCAGAGGGTTTGAGGACGCCGACAATCAGGCGCCTCTCTATCTGCACACCACAGAGGAAATGCTGGAGGAGTTTTCATATCTCGGGAGCGATAAGGCGAGAGAGGTCGTTATCACCAACACTAATATGATTGCGGATATGATTGAGACCATCGCGCCTGTGCGCCCGGACAAATGTCCGCCGGTGATTCCCGACAGTGATAAGACTCTCCGAGAGATCTGCTATCATCGGGCTCATGAGATCTATGGCCCCGATCTGCCGAAAATCGTGGAGGACAGACTGGAGCGGGAGCTGAACTCTATCATCGGAAACGGTTTTGCGGTGATGTATATTATCGCACAGAAGCTGGTGTGGAAGTCTGTGGAGGATGGTTATCTGGTGGGTTCGAGAGGTTCCGTGGGAAGCTCCTTTGTGGCAACCATGGCGGGCATCACCGAGGTGAATCCCCTGAGCCCCCACTATTATTGCAGCAACTGCCATTATGTGGATTTTGAGGAGGACGATGTAAAAGCCTATGCGGGCAAGGCAGGTATCGATATGCCGGACAAAAACTGCCCTGTGTGCGGAGAGCTTTTGCACAAGGAAGGGTTTGATATTCCTTTTGAGACATTCCTTGGCTTTAAGGGGGACAAGGAGCCTGATATCGACTTGAATTTCTCGGGAGAATATCAGTCCAAGGCCCATAAATATACGGAGGTTATCTTCGGCGCGGGGCAGACCTTCCGCGCGGGTACCATCGCCACATTGGCGGATAAGACTGCCTACGGCTATGTGAAAAATTATTTTGAGGAGAGAGGAAAGCACAAGCGCGCCAGCGAGATCAACCGTATCACATCGGGATGTACGGGGGTGCGCAGGAGCACCGGACAGCATCCCGGCGGTATCGTGGTGCTTCCCTTCGGGCAGGATATCAATTCCTTTACCCCGGTGCAGCATCCTGCAAACGATATGACGACCAGCACTATCACCACCCATTTTGACTATCATTCCATCGATCATAATCTGTTGAAACTGGACATTCTGGGACACGATGATCCCACCATGATCCGTATGCTGCAGGATATGACGGGGGTGGATCCCACCACTATTCCTCTGGACGGACAGGACGTCATGAGTCTCTTCTGGTATACGGACGCGCTGGGCATCACCCCGGAACAGATAGGAGGGACTCAGCTTGGAGCATTGGGTATCCCGGAGTTTGGCACGGATTTTGCCATGCAGATGGTGATAGAGGCCGCGCCCACATCATTCTCGGATTTGGTGCGTATCGCGGGACTTGCCCACGGCACGGACGTGTGGCTGGGCAATGCTCAGGATTTGATCAGGAGCGGAACCGCCACGATCTCCACGGCAATCTGTACCCGAGACGATATTATGACCTATCTGATTGGAAAAGGCGTGGAGCCGGAGAAATCCTTTAAGATCATGGAGGCAGTGCGAAAAGGCACGGTGGCGAAGGGAAAATGCGCCCAGTGGGACGAGTGGAAACAGGATATGCTGGATCACGATGTGCCGGACTGGTATGTGAAATCCTGCGAAAAGATTATGTACATGTTCCCCAAAGCCCACGCTGCGGCCTATGTCATGATGGCATGGCGTATTGCTTACTGCAAGATTCACTATCCTCTGGCTTATTACGGCGCGTTTTTCAGCATCCGCGCCAAGGCTTTTTCCTATGAGATGATGTGCCAGGGGCAAAAACATCTGGAGAATCTTATGGCGGATTACAAGAGCCGTCAGGACAGTCTGAGTAATAAGGAGAAAGACGCCTACGCGGACATGCGGATAGTGCAGGAGATGTACGCCAGAGGCTTTGAGTTTGAGCCCATCGACATCTTCAGGGCCAAATCCCGTGATTTTCAGATTATAAACGGCAAGCTCATGCCTTCCCTGAACAGCATAGAAGGTCTGGGGGAGAAGGCGGCGGACGGAATTGTGGCCGCTGCAAAGAACGGACCGTTTCTGTCGCGGGATGACTTCAGGGAGAGGACTAAGGTCTCCAAGACCATTGTGGATCTGATGGCGTCCCTTGGACTTCTGGGAGATTTGCCGGAATCCAATCAGATCAGTCTGTTTGATTTTGCTACATAATTATTGTTATTGCGAAGAAAAAGTAACAGTTCAGACTGAGATATTGCGAGGACTATATTCAGATGGCGGCGAGGCGGGAGACCGGGCGGAATCAGCGGGCATTGGAGGAGGTTGGTGCGTTTTCTTATAGTGCGTGCCGGAGACCAGGGGAAATGCGCACGGATGCGCATTTCAGGCTCTGCGGTGCATGGATGCACCTTAGAGCCGCCCCGTAAATTGCAAGATACTATAACCGCACTATTAGAAAACCCCCAACCGCAGCCCGCCTGCTGATTCCGCCCGGTTTCCCCCGTCGGCACTATTGAAGCAGCCTCGCAATATCTCAGTCTGAACTGTTACAAGAAAAAACAAAAAAATCAAAAAAAGTGCTTGCATTTTATCTTGCTATGTAGTATAGTAAGCAAGTACCACGGTTGTGCCGCAACTGTGGACTTGCAGAATGGCTGATTGGTCAAGCGGTTAAGACGCCGCCCTCTCACGGCGGAAACAGGGGTTCGATTCCCCTATCAGCTGCTCTATTCAAATGAATAGCCCAACCCGAAGAAAATATTGAAGTCGGAAGATTTCAATATTTTTTATTTGGGTTTTGTGGGTTGCGCTATTTTAAAACCTGATGATTTTACGATTCGTAGAATGAAAGAGATATATAAGACATGCTGAGAGTAGGCGGACAGGTGGATATATGGTAAAAATATCTAAAAATTTACCTGAAAAATGCCAGTAATGCTTCAACTTTGCTTGACATAATCTATATATAGTAGTAAACTGTTAATAGAAAATTAATAATTGCTCGGATTATATCATTTAGACAGGTTGGGAAATGGAAAATGGATTTTGGCAGAAAAAAGGTTCGCTTAGGCGAACTTCTGGTCAATAGTCGTCTGATCTCGGAAGAGCAGCTGACTGTAGCTCTTGGGGAGCATCGCAAGGCCGGCAAAAAGCTGGGCGAATATCTGATAGAACAAAATATTGTGAGCGAGGATAATCTGGTGCTTGCGCTGAGCCAGCAGCTCGGACTTGACACAGTAGACCTCGCGAATGTAACGGTGGATAAAGCTATATTAGACTTGGTTTCCATCGATGTGCTGAAAAAGCATGTGGTTTTTCCCTATTCTTTCAGGGAGGACAATCTGAACGTGCTTCGCGTGGCAATGGCAGACCCGCTGGACTACAATGCGCAGGATGATATCAATCTGATTACCAACTATCAGGTTGAACCTGTGGTGGCTACCAGCAGAAACATCCAGATGGCAATTGATAAATTCTTTGGCCAGAAAGAGATGAGTTCCAAACTGGAGGCTTATGCCAAAGAAAAGAATCTGGACACCGCTGGCGAGGCTGCAGAGGATGAGGCGGTCAGCAATTCCCCTATCGTTGCACTGGTGAAGGAGATTATTGAGAAAGCGGCGCGTCAGCGCGCTTCTGATATACATATTGAGCCCATGGAGACCTACATCCGTGTGCGTTATCGAATTGATGGTGCGCTGTATGAGCGTATGCGCTACAGCCCCAGCGTCCTGTCTTCCATTATCGCCCGTATCAAGATTATCGGCGGCATGGATATCTCTGAAAAGAGAAAACCTCAGGACGGTCGTATCACCCAGATGGTTGACCGCGTAGAATATGATATCCGTGTATCTATTCTGCCGACGGTATACGGCGAGAAAGTCGTAATGCGTCTTGCTATGAAGACTGCACTGAATCGTGAGAAGAGTCAGCTTGGTTTGAAGCCTTACGAGATGGAACAGCTTGACTACATATTGAAGAATCCGCACGGCATTATTCTGGTTACCGGACCTACAGGTTCCGGTAAGTCCACTACGCTGTATACGGCTTTGAGTGAGCTGAATACAGAGGATGTGAATATTATAACGGTAGAGGATCCTGTGGAGGCAAATATCGACGGCATTAATCAGGTGCAGACGAACAACAAGGCAGATTTGACTTTTGCTTCGGCGTTGCGTTCTATTTTGCGTCAGGACCCGGACATTATCATGATCGGTGAGATCCGAGATCAGGAGACGGCGTCCATTGCGGTTCAGGCGTCCATCACGGGACACTTGGTGGTGAGTACCCTGCATACAAACTCCACGGCTAGTACAGTTACCCGTCTGGAGGATATGGGACTGGAGTCCTACCTGATTGCGGATTCTGTAGTGGGAATTATTGCACAGCGTCTGGTGCGTAGACTTTGCCCTGCGTGCAAGAGGGCAAAACAGGCGGAACCGGATGAGAAGAAGATGATGAATGTTCCTGAGACACAGGAATTGACGATCTACGAGCCCTGCGGATGCCCGCAGTGTGCGGAGACGGGTTATAAAGGCCGAATCGGTGTGTATGAGATTATGAGGATGAGCCCTGCACTGAAACGTGTTATCAGTAAGCGCGAAGGCGCGGAGCGCCTGAAGGAACAGGCTATGGCGGAGGGAATGCGCACACTGCGTATCAGCGCCACGGAATATGTGATGGAAGGTATCACCTCCTTTAGCGAGATGATGCGAGTTTCCTTTGAGGAATAGATCATATTAACAGAAGCGGGAGGATGAGGAATGGCAGCATTTGGGTATGTTGCCGTCGATAAGACAGGCAAGGAAGTAAAAGGTACCATTGATGCGGAAAATGTCGAGGTGGCGAGACAACAGGCAAAGCAGAAAGATCTTACGTTGCTGAGCATCAAGGAGCAGGGAGCTTTATCCAAAGATATCAAACTGGATTTCGGCAAGAAGCCCGGAGCCAGAGATTTGGGAGTTATGTGCCGCCAGTTCGTCAGTATGAACAGGGCGGGCGTGACATTGATTGAGTCTCTGAAGATGCTTTCTGAGCAGACAGAGAACAAGAAATTGCAGGCGACCCTGCAGGAAGTCCGAGTCAGCGTGGAGCGAGGCGAGAGTTTAGCTTTTGCCATGGAACAGCACAGAGGCACTTTCCCGGAACTGATGATTAACATGGTATCTGCGGGCGAGGCTTCTGGTAATCTGGATACAGCGCTGGAGCGTGTGTCTGAACAGCTGGAGAGCAGCGCCAAGACACAGGCTATGATCAAAAAAGCAATGATTTATCCTATTGCGGTCTGCGCGGTTGCTATTATAGTTTCGATTGTAATGCTGGTAGTGGTTATCCCGAACTATTCGGTTATGTTTGAAGATTTGGGTACAGAGCTTCCGGGTATCACCAAGATGTATGTGGCTCTGAGTGATTTTCTGATTGGTTACTGGTTTATCATTATTCCGGTGGTGATTGCCATTGTGGTGGGAATCATGATGTTTTCCAAGACGGATGCGGGAAAACATGTGTTTGGACGGCTGGCGATCAAGATTCCTATTCTGGGTAACCTGACAGTGAAATCCGCGTCCTCCATGACGGCGAGAACGCTGAGCACTCTGCTGGGAGCGGGCGTTCCTTTGATCGAGGCGGTTGATATCGTGTCCGGAGTGGTCAGCAATGTGTTTTTCCAGGAGGCGTTAAAGCATGCAAAAGATGAGATCACTATTGGACTTCCTCTCTCTAGACCGCTGGAGGAGTGCGGTTTGTTTCCGCCCATGGTGTATCACATGATTCGTATCGGCGAGGAGGCCGGTAATACGGAGGAGATGCTGGATAAACTGGCGGATTACTACGATGAAGAGGTGGAGATGGCGGTGCAGTCTCTGATGGCAGCCATGGAGCCAATGATTATCATTGTGCTGGCTGTTGTGGTGGGCGGCTTGATTGCCGCATGTATGGCTCCTATGCTCACTATGTACTCCGCACTCGACAATTTGTAATATTTAATGAATTATCCGCTCGGGTAGGGACGGGCGAATAAGATAAAAAACAACCAAATAACACAAGTAAAGGAGAAATGCATTATGAAAAAGATGAATAACAAGGGTTTCTCTCTCGTAGAGCTGATCATCGTTATCGCAATTATGGCGGTTCTGATGGGCGTTCTTGCTCCCCAGCTTCTGAAGTATGTTGAGGATTCCAGAGCACAGACAGACCTGTCCGCTATGTCTGAGATTGAGAATGCAACCAAGATTGCTCTCTCTATTGAGGATATTTACAATTCTGTTAGCGATGGCACTACAGTTACTATTGCTAATGGCGCACAGGTTGCATCCAGTGATTCCCTCCTGCAGGCTGAGTTGCTGAGAACCTGCCCTGATGCTATTAAGCTTACCTCCAAGACTTGGGGCTCTACAGGCGGAACAATTACCATCAACTTTGATGCAGCTGCAGGTACTTTCAAGCTGACCAATAGCTGGACTACTGCAACACCTTAATCAACTGAATAAACCGGAATAATGGTTTTTGAAAACCATGGTTATTGAAAGGACACACCCTACATGTTTCCCATGATTCTTTTTTACATCATAGTGTTTTTATACGGAATAGTAATCGGCAGCTTCCTGAATGTCCTGATTTTCAGGATACCGAAGAAAGAGAAGCTGGTCATGACCAGATCCCATTGCATGAGCTGTGGGTATCAACTGCGGTGGTTTGATTTGATACCGCTGTTCAGTTTTCTGGTTTTGGGAGGCAAGTGTCGAAAATGTAAGACGCGGCTCTCCGTTCAGTACCCCATAATTGAGGCGCTGAACGGGGTGCTGTATCTGGCAGTGTTTGCCAGATATGGGGTAAGCGTGGAATCCCTACTCTACTGCCTGCTGTTCAGCGCGCTTCTTGCTTTGAGTGTGATTGATTTCAGAACCTATGAAATTCCGACAGGTTTTAATTATTTTATACTGACGCTGGGACTGATTCGCGTTGCGACGGACATGGAGAATTGGCTGGAGTACGCAATCGGTCTCGTAGCTGTCAGTTTGGTATTGTATCTGATTTATAGAATTTCCAATGGCGCTGCGATAGGCGGCGGTGATGTGAGGCTGATGGCAGCCACAGGATTGCTTTTGGGCTGGAAGAGAAATGTACTTGCATTCCTTCTGGGATGCATTATCGGCTCGGTAATTCATGTTGCGCGAATGAAGATTTCCAAGGCGGATCATGTGTTGGCCATGGGGCCCTATCTGGCAGTAGGAGTGGCAATCGCTGTGATGTGGGGCGGAGAAATGATTGCCTGGTATCTGGGGATACTGGGATTTTAAGATATGATATAGTATATAAAGTGGAAAGTAATTTTGTTTGAAAGCATTTTTTAAGCAAAAAGACTATAGAGAAGCACCAGAATATTTTATGGAGGGTACGTAGAAATGGCAAAAGTACTGACTATTGAGCTTGGACATTCCGTAATCAAGCTTTGTGAAATGGACTATAAGGTGAAAAAGCCCAAAATTTATCAGTGCCAAGAGGCAATTACACCTGCAGGTTCCGTGAATGACGGTTATATTGCGGAAGGTATGATGAGAGAGTTGGCGTATGCCATTAAAGAGACCATCGCACGTAACGGTATCAAGACTAAGAAAGTAATTTTCACGGTGGCTTCCGCCAAGATTATTAACCGTGAGGTTGTCGTGCCGGCGGTCAAGGAAGCTCAGATTCCCTCTGTGGTTCAGGCTAATTTGAATGAATATTTCCCCGTAAGTCTTGCGGATTATGAGGTAACACAGTCTCTGGTACAGACGATTCCCGACGGAGTTGATGCAGGCAAGCACAGAGTGCTGATATTTGCAGCGGAGAAGGCTATGCTGGAGTCCTATAAAAAACTGGCAGTGGCCTGCGACTTGGATATTGTCAATGTCTGCTGTAGCGGTGCAACTATCGTGGAGGCGGCGAGAAACCAGAGAGCCTCCGGCTGTCAGGCGATTATCAAGATGGAGGAGAAATACTCCATTATCAGCGTGGTGCAGGACGGCGTGCTGATGCTTCAGAGAAGTATAAATTATGGTGTGGGCGACGCTATGAGTACAGTTGCTTCCCAGCCCAGTTTTGCGGCGGGAGATACGTTGGGAGTATGGCGTCTGATTACTCGTCAGAACTGTACCAGCGAGTCGGTACTTAATGTGAAGGAGGCAGGACGGCCCGAGGCACGCGCTGCTGTCACAGAGGCATTGAACCCGCTGCTCAGCGGTATCATGAGAGTGTTCGATTACTTCAACTCGCATTTTAATGGCACTGAGATTGAGAATGTGTCTATCGTCGGTCTGGGTGCGCAGTTCATCGGTGTTCCTGAGATTCTGGGTGAGGCGCTGGGCATTGTCTGCCGTAAGGCGGGAATGTTCCAGGATGTTGAGGTATATGATTCCGATATTAAGCAGAAGAGTGATGCATATTCTTCCTGCATCGGAGCTGGTTTTGCAGGAGATGGTTTCATACATGAGACGGAGAAGGCAAAGATCAGTAAGGAGACCAATTACACGGGAGCTTCCGTATTAATCGGTCTGTTGTGTGCTGTGGCGGCAATAGCCATGGCAGTGATGGCCATACTTCCCTATAGAGAAGCTAAAGCAGAGGAGAAGAGACTGCAGAATTTGCTTACTACCTACGAGCAGGGCAAGGTTGAGTATGATAAATTCGTGGCCACCGAAAATTTGTATACGCAGATTACGATAGGAACTTACATGTCCAAACACCCCAATGACAATCTTCTGGTGTTCATGGAAGAGCTGGAGAAAAAGCTTCCTTTTGATGTGTCGATTGAGGAGTTTACTTCCGATGACGAGCAGTGTATTATGCAGATAGATGTGGCTGACAAGAGTACGGCGGCTAAAGTACTGGATACGCTGAGAGACTTTGACAGTGTCATGCTGGTGACCATGGAAGTCCTTTCGGAGGAGCAGAAAGCGCCGCGGGATGATGAGGAGACCACCACTCCCGATGATCCGGATCAGCCGGAGGAGCTTACTGTGACAGATACTTATGTGAGCTTCGTAGTGCACTGTATATATTATCCCGCGATTTTGGATATAGATGCCGGGACAGTAAAGTAAGCGGGAGGACAGAGACGATGACAATGGGTAAGATTACGAACAAGCAGGTGTTTATGTTAGTGCTGGCAGTGGGAGCCGTGGCGTGTCTCCTGGTTTATATGCTGGTGTTTACCAAGTATAATGACCAGACAACTGCATTGAAGACTAGCAATGCGCAGTTGGAGACGCAGGTGAACGAAATGAAAGAGTATTACGACAACATGGAGATCTATCGCACCAACACTGCGGAGATGGTCGCCAAGATTACAGAGATTACGGCAGATTATCCCGCAGATGCGAAAGAAGAAGATGTCATTATGATGGCAGTGGCCATGCAGAACAGAGCGGTCATAAATTACGACAAGATTAATGTAGAGGAAGCGAAGGTAATTCACGATATTTCCGAGGATATTGTGAAGGGAGCTGCTATTGAAGGCTTGGAGGAGCCTATTCAGTTTGCGCAGCGACAGGCCACTTACAAGAACGTGACCACATACTCCAATCTGAAGGCGGCCGTTGCGACAGTGTATGAGAGTCCCTATAGAATCGGAGTTAATGGGGTCTCTTACAGAAAGAGCAGCGCTTCCAATAATTTTATTGATGGAACGATTGATATTACATATTATAGTGTAAGAGGTATGGGCAAAGAGTATATGCCTCCTGAGATGCCTTCCTACTTTGGCGGAGCATCTGATCTGTTTGGACAGATAACCTTTGCAATGGAAGAACAGGCTGGGGAGACAGCGGAATAGCAGCGGATTAACTGTGGAGCAAAAGAATTTGAGTGGAGACCTTATGAAAGCGGGAATGCGTGTGGAAAGCAAGGGAAAACTGAATCCAAAATGGTATCGAAAACTGAATCAAAAGGGTATGACGCTGGTTGAGGTAGTCGTCGCGATGGCGATTTTGGCGATTGTCATTGCGCCTACGCTGCGAATCTTCGCGTCTACATCGGGAACCAATTTCCGTTCCCGTCAGCGGCAGAGAGCTACTTCTGTGGCAGAGGGTGCTATGGAGAGCCTGAAGGCCTATAAGTTAGAGCAGCTTTGTACACAGTTTCTGTCGAATAGCTTTAAAGGTGTCGTGAAGAGTACTGACGGTGCAAGGGCTACTGTTATGACTGCTACGGCGGTGTACGGAGGAAGCGAACAGTCTCCCATGCGTTCAGATGGCACTCTGCGCGATGATGCGGATTCCTATAAATTGACGGCGAAGAATGTTGTCTCTGAAGGACAGTATTATGATATGGAGATATTGGTGACTCCCTCCATTGCACCGAATGTACTGACAATGGAGGATATGAATACTTATTCGGATGCCATTATCTGTCTGGATGAGTCTACGGCATATACCGCCAAGGCAAAATTGGAAGAAAAGGCAAAAAAACAATTAGACGATAATTTTGCCTCCTATCACCCTTCAGCTACGAGTCATACCATAACCGGGGTCACAATTTCTGCTTTTAAGAGGGTGATAGATATTGAAGTAAATGATAACGGGACCGTTCAGACTGTTGTGTATAAAGTAACCTATACCTGTAAAGCGCAGGTAAGCTATACTTATGGTGCTAGCACAGGGTCGACGTCGGGGACCAGGAATTATGACGAGACAGTGTTGAAGTATGAGGAAGTGCTTGATGTCGCCAGTGGTGCCACAGAGCTGACAGTTTATGATAATTCTGCGACTATCAGCGGGACAGAGCTTTTAGGCAGAATATCCAAGTTGAATCATATCTATCTGTATTATTTTCCTGTTTACTCCAGTAAGTTTGAAACAGGTGCAAAAGATGAAATCAATATTACCGGGAATCTGACCGGGTTATACGATTATCTTCCGGCGATGAGCCATAAGGATTCCAAGGTGAAGGGATATGATCCTCTGCAGATTACGGTTGCGAAGCAGCTTGCCACTGTACTCACTAATGTGGAATTAAACAGTGGTGAAGTCGGTTATGATGTGAAAGTGACTGGTTCTCTGACCGGTGGGGAAGTGGAACTGCAGACCAATCTGACGGAGAATCTCTCTCCTATGGGTTCAGTGACTGCAACGCCAAGTATTTCCGGTTTTGGGAGCGGCAAGACAGTTCAGGACAGTGTTTTGGACAGGGTCGTACTTCTCTATAATGTAGAGATTCATGTATATGAGGCAAATACAACCAACGAGGTGGCGACATTTATCGGAACCATGAATGAATAGCGAGGTGTGAGATGGTGAGAGCGCTGTTTGGCAAAAAAATGGATGATCGGGGCTCCGCGCTTCTGACGGTGGTTTTGGTGGTGGGATTTCTGACGATTCTGGCGACGACTTTGCTGTATATTTCCGGTATGAACTTTCAGATTAAGCAGGCAGATTACCAGAATAAAAAGAGTTTCTACACCGGCGAGACCGGACTGGAGGAGATTCGGGCGCATTTGATGGAAGATGCGTCGGAGGCTGCGGCAAGGGCATACAATAATGTGACGATGCGTTTTGTCACAACGGGAACCAAGGATTTTCGTCAGTTGGAGTTCAATAATGAGTTTGTGGCGCAGTTGCAGGAAATATGGGATAATAAGCTGGCGATGGAAGGAAACAATTGGAGAAATCTGATTCGGAACTATTATACAAATGGGACCGATCCGAGTTCGCCTTATACCATGAGATTGGATCCTAATGATATATATGATTCCAATCATGACGGCGTACTGGATTCTTCGGAGTTATTGGAGGTTCATGATGCGGACGGGTATATCCGCATCAGGGGTATGAGGATGACTTATACGAATCCGGACAATGGGCGGACGACGATCATCACCACGGATATGGATGTCTATGCGCCGAATCTTGACTGGAGCGCCGAGGGCACCAGCAAGGAACTGGCTGCCGGTGTCACTGCAGAGATGGCGGCACGCAGAACAACGGTAGATGTGTCCAAATGTGTACGTTATGCCAATTGGAAGAAGGAATAGGCGGGTGAGTGTATGAGACAGGACAATAGAGGAGTTTCGCTTGTGGAGGTAATGGTTGTAGTTGCAATCATGGCCGTGGTGGGCGGAGTCGGAATTTGGGGAATAAATGCCATGAGCGGCAAACCGGCGCAGCAATGTGCGCAGAAAATTGTGTATTCGCTGGAGCGGCATCGCACTTCCGCCATGTCTAAGGTGGATGCCGTATATAGGCTGGATGCAAGAGACGGGAAAATATATGTGGATGAATATCTGACCAATGATGAAGGGGGAGTCGATCTCAGTAATCCTCCTACCACAACAGCGGAAATTGGAGCGTCAGGAGTGCAGGTGCAGTATACTCTGGGGGCGGATCCGACTCTTTACGATCTGCCATTGTATCTGTCCTTTGACAGAAGCAGCGGAGCATTTAAGACGCAGTCGGGCGGAGGCTACTGTACGAAGATTATCGTGACGCGCGGCGGAAGAGAACACACGGTCACTTTGGTACCATTAACCGGCAAGGTGTACATAGAATAAGGGAGGAAGAAAAATGGTTAAGCAGAAATTCAGGGAGGACAGACGAGGACTGACTTTGATTGAGTTGGTTTGTGCTGTTGCGATCCTGGCTATCATCTCGGCAACTGTCGGCGGTGCGATGGTGGTGGCTACCAACTCTTACAGGAGTGGTACAACGGAGGCGGCTCTGCAACAGGAGGCGCAGTTTACAGCCAATGCCATTGAGTCGTTGATTGTGGATGCCACTGACACGGTGGATTACACGGGCGGTGTGCTGAAGATTGCAAATGTGGACTATACCTATGAGATTACTTACAAGAGCGCAGAGCAGAAGCTGGTCTATACTCAGTATGAGACGGCGGCGCCTGGAAATGTGATTGCTTCGGAGGAATTGATTGCAGAGCATGTGAGCGCTTTTGATGTGGATGCTTCCGCATTTGCCAGCGCGAGGAATGTTCAGCTGTATATCACCATGGAGAATGAGAACAAGACTTTTGCCACGGCCTACAGCATTACCTCCAGAAATAATCCGGATGCGGGGACGCCTGTCACGGTGACGGCAAGGATTAATGTGACAACTGAGATCACACTGGAGCCCAATCAGGAGTATTTTTTGAATGTAGATGTGGTGGGACCGTCAAACAAGGCTTTTAGAGCTTATTTGGAAGCGGAGCCTGACCATGCGCTGCAGGTAACTTGTGATGACACCGATAGTGCTGGTGTCACGATTAGAGTAGGAAGCGCTGAGACCGGAGGCAGCGATGCTTTAGTTCGTCTCTGGGTCGAGACTGTGGCGACGGATTCCTCATCTCATCCGCTGGACAGAAAGTGTGTGATTATCAATATTAGACGTGTTACAGGATTTGATTTTACAGGTTTCACCCTGCGCGGCGGAACTGCTCTGAAGGCGGGTGCAGAGTACAGCATCACGGCGACTCCCACTGGAACAAACCTCGCCAAGGTTGTAGGTGCATTATATGAAGAGGGAGCTTATGCTTATGTAGACCCCAATACCTTGAAGTGGCGCTTTGGTATAACGGGCGCTACCGGCAGCGGAAACGATTATGCAGAGTTCGTTGATCCTCTCGGGGAGAGTTCCAATGAACTGATATTCCGGCTTAAACAGGATCTTCCGGCTGGATCAACTCTGAGGGTTATAGCGACTGCACAGCATCCGGCAGGAGAAAACAAGAGCCATACGCCATATGACACAGTGGAGGGGTACAGGGAGCTGGTGGCAGCCATGGATAATCCGCTCAATCCCAGAAACGGTATGCTCAGACGTGGCGATGATTGTGATGTGGACGCGGATCTTGACCCGATGCGATTGATTGAGGAAGAGTGGAAGAGAAATCATCCTGGTGAGGAGATGCCGGATAAGGATAAATATAATGCCGGCTTTACCGGAAATATCTATTTCCGCTATAAAGCCGATGACGGCACCCATGCATCCCGGGGCTATCCCGAGTGGATTAAGATGGCAATGCAGGGCAGCGACCCGCACAATATCCAGTTTAAGGCGGCTGATTTTGAAGATATGCTGTTTATGAAGGATTATACGCTGGAGATTTTGTATAGCTTCAAATATAATACCAGAGATAACCGTCAGGTATATTATCCCGCCAGCGCATTCCCTTCCGGCGGTTCGGTGCCTGTTGCAGAGGTAGATTCTACCTATATTTATACGTTGCCTATGTATGCGTTCAGCATGCAGTTCCAGAGTTATGAAGACGGTAACTATCAGGGGGGCGCTATCGGTTCTTATCTGACGGCCAACGGAACCGGAATCGGTACTTTCGACAGACCTTTCGAGATTGACCGGGGATGGGGCCAATCCGTGAAATTGAAGTTTAATGTGTTCACTGGTGCTAATGTCGGAAAGGCCAATGTTATTGAATCCCTTATGAATAGTACAAGGTGCTATAGCTGGAACGGCACTTCGTGGCAGTCGGCGAATGCGAGGTTGGAATGTAAGGAGAGGATGATGCCGGATGCCGGTGTCCTGCAGTTCGAGCCTAACAACGGCCAGATGCAGACGGGCGTTATATACAAATTTGTGATGCAAGAAGTCAAGGGCGAGACCTATGTCGATGAACCTATAGAGGGCAGAGGCGGCCGCGGTGTGATTTACGTTAAATTAAAATAGTCTAGAATCATTTGAGAGAGAGCCATATTCCGGCGTATATCCGGGATATGGCTCTCTTTTGCAACTCTGAACTTTTCTTAAATTTTATAAAATAGCTTGCGTCCTGCAAACTTTTGGTGTATAGTGGTTCACGATTATTAAAATCAATATGATATGCATGGGAAGGTAAAAAATGGCAAAATATTTGGTTATTGTGGAATCACCGGCGAAGGTGAAGACGATCAAGAAATTTTTGGGTGCAAACTATGAGGTCGCCGCAAGCAACGGACATGTGCGCGACATGCCTAAAAGTCAGCTTGGTATCGATGTTGAGCATGATTATGAACCCAAGTATATTACAATCCGAGGAAAGGGCGATGTGTTGGCCGCTCTGCGCAAAGAAGTAAAAAAGGCGGAAAAAATTTATCTGGCTACCGACCCGGACCGCGAGGGGGAGGCGATTTCCTGGCATCTGTACCATGCTCTGAAGCTGGAGGATAAAAAGGTCTATCGCATCACCTTTAACGAGATTACAAAAAATGCGGTGAAGGAGTCCTTAAAGAATGCCAGGGAGATCAATATGAATCTGGTGGACGCCCAGCAGGCGAGAAGAGTCCTGGACCGCATGGTAGGATATCGGATATCTCCGCTTCTGTGGGCTAAGATTAAGCGGGGGCTGAGCGCGGGGCGCGTGCAGTCCGTGGCTCTGCGGATCATCTGCGATCGGGAGGAGGAAATCAATGCCTTCATCCCGGAGGAGTATTGGACTATAGATGTGAAGCTGGCTGTAAAAGGGGAGAAGAAGCCCATTGTGGCCAAGTATTACGGGAAGGGCAAAAAGCAGACTATCCACAGTAAGGCCGAGGCCGACGCGGTCATGGCGGCTCTGAAGAATGCAGAGTATCATGTGACGGAGATTAAGAAGGGTGAGCGCGTCAAGAAAGCTCCGCTGCCCTTTACCACATCCACACTCCAGCAGGAGGCCAGCAAGGTTCTGAATTTCTCCACTCAGAAGACCATGCGTCTGGCCCAGCAGCTCTATGAGGGCGTGGACATCAAAGGAGAGGGCACCGTTGGTCTGATTACCTATCTGCGTACGGATTCCACCCGTGTCTCTGAGGAGGCGGAGGTGATGGCCCGGGATTTTATCGCAAAACAGTTTGGAGAGGACTATCAGGCGGAGAGTGTGAGTGCGGGAAAGAAGGGGCAGAAGATACAGGATGCCCACGAGGCAATCCGTCCCACTGATCCGGCGAGAATGCCGCTGACCGTCAAGGATGAGCTGCCCAGAGACTTGTTCCGTCTCTATCAGTTGATTTGGAAGCGCTTTGTGGCAAGCCGTATGAGTCCCGCCCGATATGAGACTACCTCTGTGAAGATTCAGGCACAGGCGCATATCTTTACGCTGGCTGCTTCCAAGCTTTTGTTTGACGGCTTCATGAGCGTCTATGTGCAGGAGGATGAGAAAGAGGCGGAGAATAAATTGAGTAATGCGCTCACAGAGGACAGCGGTCTGAGCTTTGTGGACTTCGACGCCGTGCAGCATTTCACCCAGCCCCCTGCCCATTACACGGAGGCTGCGCTGGTACGCGCTCTGGAGGAACTGGGCATTGGCCGGCCCAGCACATATGCGCCCACCATCACCACGATTCTGGCCAGGAGATATGTGGCCAAGGAAAACAAGAATCTCTATGTCACCGAGCTGGGCGAGGTGGTCAACAATATGATGAAGGAGGCTTTTCCCACCATTGTGGATGTGAATTTCACAGCCAATATGGAAGCGCTTTTGGACAGCGTGGAGGAGGGAGAGGTCAAGTGGAAGACGATTGTGGCCAATTTCTACCCGGATTTGGATGAGGCGGTGAAAATGGCAGAGAAGGAGCTTCCGGAGGTCACTATTGCCGATGAGGAGTCGGAGGAAATCTGCGAGAAATGCGGACGTCATATGGTCATCAAGTATGGGCCTCACGGGCGTTTTCTGGCCTGCCCCGGATTCCCGGAGTGCCGCAATACCATGCCTTATTTTGAGAAGATCGGGGTGGAATGTCCCAAGTGCGGCAAGGATGTGGTGTTGAAGAAGACCCGCAAGGGCAGAAGATATTTTGGTTGTATCGACAATCCCGAGTGCGATTTTATGGTATGGGATAAGCCGGCGAAGGAGAAATGTCCCAAGTGCGGCGGCCTGATGTTGGAAAAGGGGAATAAATATGTCTGTGCGGATGCAAATTGCGGGCATATTCAGGAACGCGAGAAGGAAACCGCACAGGTTTAACCGATTTTTGGTAAATTGTCAAATAAATTAAAAAAAATATTGAAATTGATTATTTTACATTGTAATCCTCGCGCATTTGTGCTAAAATACCTTTATATTGGATGTGCGGGCATTTATAGTCCGATAGGGCGGTCACGAGCGGAGGATATTCTATGAGCAGTGTACAGTTGTTGGATAAGACGAGGAAAATCGGGAAGCTATTGCACAATAATAATTCCAGTAAGGTTGTCTTTAATGATATCTGCAAGGTGATGCGTGAGATTCTCGAGTCCAATGTACTGGTGATCAGCCGTAAGGGCAAGGTTCTCGGCGTCGGAATGTCGGACGGCATAGATGCCATCACGGAGTTGATCAATGAGAGTGTGGGAGGTTTTATCGATCCGATGCTCAACGAAAGGCTCCTGGGTGTGCTCTCCACCAAGGAAAACGTAAATCTGGAGACACTGGGTTTTGAGAGTGCGGATATCCGCAGGTTCCAGGCCACGATTGCTCCCATTGAGATTGCGGGCGAGCGTCTGGGAACGCTCTTCATCTACAAGTGTAACGAGCAGTATGACATTGACGACATTATTCTCTGCGAGTATGGCACTACGGTAGTAGGGCTGGAGATGCTTCGGGCGGTGAATGAGGAGAATGCGGAGGAGAGCCGCAAGGTGGCGGTGGTAAAATCCGCTATCAGCACACTGTCCTTCTCCGAGATGGAGGCCATCACGCATATTTTCGACGAGCTGAACGGCATGGAAGGAATTCTCGTAGCCAGCAAGATTGCAGACCGCGTGGGAATCACCCGCTCTGTAATTGTAAATGCATTGCGCAAGTTTGAGAGCGCAGGCGTCATTGAATCCCGCTCCTCCGGTATGAAGGGGACTTATATCAAGGTGCTGAACGATGTGGTGTTTGATGAAATCGAAGCGCTTAAGAGCCAGAATAGTCGGGGATAAGTTTGAAGATAAAGAATAGAATTTATGGTAAATTACATAGAACAATGGATTGGCAGAGCTTAGAGAAGAGATAAAAGGATTTATTGTATAGGCGATAAATCCTTTTTCAATTGCTGGAAATTATTCACAATAACGCAATAGTATGTATTTTTTCAAAAAAAGATATTGTGTTTTTGATAAAATAACTTATAATAAATAAGTGGGCAGTTTTTATTTGCCGTGTACAGAAAGGAGTTTTTCTATGATTAATACCAACGCTTTTGATTATATCAATGTGCTGGACAAGGCGGCGGATGCCAGCTGGCTGCGCAATGAGGCCATATCCAACAATATTTCAAACGCAACCACGCCCTATTATAAGAGGCAGGATGTTGCCTTTGAGTCGGAGTTAAAGAAAGCTCTGGGATATAATCGTTATCAGTCCATGGACAGCAAGGTACATAATGTGAAGACCAGCAGGCTGCGCCCGCAGGTGTATACTGACTATGCTAATTTTTCTTATCGTCTGGACGGCAATAATGTAGATATCGAGAATGAGAATGTGATGCTGGCGGAGAACCAGTTGAAATATCAGGGTCTGATGACGAGCATCAACCATGAATTCCAGGATTTGGAAACTGCAATGAAATAGAAGCTAGGATAGAAGCCGGGATGGTGAAAAACGGCTGAAGTGACAGTGAACGATAGTATGAGGAGGAAATCCTATGAGCTTATTTTCCGCATTTAATGTAAACGCATCCGGTATGACCGCGCAGCGTCTGCGCATGGATACCATTTCTGAGAATGTGGCCAATGCCAACACGACCCGCACGGCGGACGGCACGCCTTATGTGCGCAAGATCGTGACTTTTGCCACCAAAGGCGGCGATAACACCCACCATAATTTCCACAAGGTGCTGAAGGGCGCCAGTGCGGCATATGTGGGGCAGGGTGTCAAGGTGAACGGTATCTATGAGGATACGGAGTCCGAACAGCGTCTGGTGTATGATCCGGCACATCCCGATGCGGATGAGAACGGCTATGTGTCCTATCCCAATGTCAATATCATAACAGAGATGACGAATCTCATCGATGCGAGCCGTGCCTACGAGGCCAATTCCACGGCTTTCAATGCCAGTAAGTCCATGGTGCAGCAGGGCCTGTCGCTGGCACAGTCGTAAAGGCCGCGCAAGCTCAGTCAGGGCTATAATCAAGACAATTAATCAAGGTAATAAATCAGCAGGAGGAGATAGATTATGGATTTATCGGCAATCAGCGCGCTCAGCGGCCTGAGCGGAACTTCGGGATTGAATTCCGTGAACGGCCTTTCCACTTTGACAGGGAGTCTCGCGGAGAAGACCGGTTCTGCGGATGGAACTATGTTTGAGTCCATTTTGGGTGCGGCATTGGACAATATCAAAACGACCAACAGTTATCTGTCGGACAGAGAGAATGAAGAGATCAGATTTGCGCTGGGCGAGACGGAGAACGCCCATGATTTGACAATCGCGCTTCGCAAGGCCTCTGCGGCATTGCAGTATACGGTAGCTATCAAAAACAAGCTGCTCGACGCATATAAAGAATTGATGCAGATGCAGATTTAGATATAGAGGTATACTACATACCAATACATGAGACAGGAGAAATACCATGCCTGAGAAATTGAAAGAAATTTTGCAGAAGGCGATGGACTGGTGGAATAAATTCACCTCGCGCCAAAAGACTATTATCATCGGTCTGGGCGCATCGGTCATCTTTGCCTTTGCGATAGTGATATATGTGACGTCACAGCCTAAATACACAGCTCTGACCACTTGTGAGAACGCAGCCAAGGCTGCGGAAGTGCAGGCTCTTCTGGACGGCGCCAATATCAAGTATAAGCCCTCTGCGGACGGCCTGAAATTCAGCGTTGAGACCAGTCAGTATGTGACAGCGGTCTGGGCTCTGGGGGCCGCAGGCTACGGTGCAGACGAATACACGATTCAGCAGGCGCTGAACGGCAGTATTTCCACCACGGCCTCGGATAAGGAGAAGCTGACGGTGGCGGCCTATCAGAGTAGACTGGAGAAAATTCTGGCCTCCTATTCCAACATAAAAAAAGCAACGGTAGTTCTACATATTCCGCCCCAGGATGGGACGTTGATCCGCGAGAAGCAGGAGTCCAGCGCGTACATTACGTTGGAGCTGGACGGTACTTTCACTTCTGTCAATGCGGCCAATGTAGCCCGGGGTGTTGCGACTTGGCTGGGTAATAGCACTACGGCGAACATCACGATTCTGGATTCGGAGTCCAATCTGTTATTTGCGGGCGGGGATGATTATACCACCGCCGGTGTGGCAAGTTCCATGCAGGAGCTGCAGAATCAGGGTCAGTCCATGGTGGCCAATCAGGTGAAAAAGGTTATGCTGGGCACCAATCAGTTCAGTCAGGTGGAGGTCACCTGCAGCCTGGACATGGACTATTCCGAGTATGAGGAAACTGCCAAGCGCTATTCTGTGGAGGACGGACGGACTGAAGGTTATCTGGCCCACGAGGAGCTATTTAGTTCGGAGAGCGAGAACAGTGGCTCCTATGTGCCCGGTACAGATTCCAATGATGAAAATGTGTATGTGAGTCCTGATTCCAACAATTCCTCCGCTACTCAGACTGAGTCGCTGCGGGATTACCTTCCAAACGAGAATATTCAAAACAAGTTAACTCCTGCGGGTGTTATCAATTACAATAATTCCGGTATGACCATCGCATTGATCCGATATCGCGAATACCGTGAGGAGGATGTGAACAGACAGGGACTTCTGGATGGCATTTCCTGGGAGGAATTCAAGTTAAACAATGCGGCTGATGTGAAGCTGGAGGTTGATGAGGACTATTACAGTATGGCTCATACCGCCACGAGGATTCCCCGGGAGAACATCACTATTGTCTCTTATGAGTCTCCCGTTTTTGTGGATAAGCCGGGATTTTCCGTGAGCTGGACCAATGTATCGGGCGTCTCCATGCTGATTGTGATTCTTGCGCTTCTGGGCTTCGTGGTTCTGCGCAGCATGAGCAGCAGAAAGCAGGCGGAGGAGGACGAAGAGCTCTCCGTGGAGAATCTTTTGCAGTCCAATCCCGAGACGGAGCTGGTGGATATCGATGTGGAGGCCAAGTCCGAGATTCACAAGATGATAGAGAAGTTTGTGGACGAGAATCCCGAGTCGGCGGCCGCACTGTTGCGCAACTGGCTCAACGAGGACTGGTGACGGAGTTGAAGGAGAGAACAGATGGCAAAGAAGAGCGAAAACGGTATATCGGGATTGCAGAAAGCGGCAATCTTACTGATTTCTCTGGGGCCGGAGCGCTCCGCAGGGCTGTTTAAACATTTGAAGGAAGATGAGATAGAGGAACTCACGCTGGAGATTGCCAACACCAGAGGGGTGATGCCCCAGGTGAAGGAGGAGGTCATCAACGAGTTCTATGAGGTCTGCCTTGCACAGCAGTATATCGCGGAGGGCGGTATCAGCTATGCGAAGGAGCTTTTGGATAAGGCGCTGGGCAACGAGAAGGCCATGGAGGTAATCGGCAAGCTGACGGCCTCCCTGCAGGTAAAGCCTTTCGAGTTTGTGCGAAAGACCGAGCCCTCTCAGCTCATCAACTTTATTCAGGACGAACATCCGCAGACCATTGCGTTGATTTTGTCTTATCTGTCGCCTGCTCAATCAGCGCTGATTGTTTCTGCGCTGCCCCCTGACAGACAGGCGGATGTGGCAAAGCGTATTGCCATGATGGACCGCACCAGCCCGGATGTCATCAAGGAGGTAGAGAAGGTGCTGGAGTCGAAGCTTGCAAGTCTGGTGAATCAGGACTACACGGTCATCGGCGGCGTGGATGCGGTGGTGGATATCTTGAACACCGTAGACAGAGGTACAGAGAAACATATCATGGAGACTTTGGAGATCGAGGAGCCGGAATTGGCGGACGAGATCAGAAAGAAGATGTTTGTGTTCGAGGATGTGCTGCTTTTGGACGACCGCGCGATTCAGCGTGTGCTGCGCGACGTGGACAACAACGATCTGGAGATTGCGTTGAAGGGCGCAAACGAAGAGGTTCAGACCGCGATTTTCAACAACCTGTCCAAGCGTCTGGCTACCATGATCAAGGAGGACATGGAGTTTATGGGACCTGTCCGCATGAAGGATGTGGAGGAAGCACAGCAGAAGATTGTAAATATCATCCGCAAGCTGGAGGATGCAGGAGAAATTGTTATTTCCAGAGGCGGAGGTGACGAGATTGTGGTCTAGGAATAATCTGTTAAAAGTGGGTTTTGCCAATGTGCAGAATGACGAAAGACGTGTGATTGACAGCAACGACCTGGCGGCCCGCCGCATTGAAGAACTAGCCCAGAAGATGGCGCTGGAGGCGCAGGCGGGTTCCATGGGAGACGAGGACGGTTCAGAAGATGGTTTTATGGCCGGGCTGTCCGCAGAACAGGTGGAAGGGCTTCTCTCAGATGATGAGGGAGGCAGCAATGTCATTAAAGCCAATACCAATGCTGACAGGGAGCAGATATTGTCCGATGCACAGCAGGAGGCGGAGGAATTGCTGGCTCAGGCCAGAGAGCAGGCCGAGGCTCAGGCGGAGCAGATATTGTCTGATGCCAGGGCTCAGGCGGAGGCGGCAAGGGAGTCTATCACCGTGCAGGCCAGACAGCAGGGCTATCAGGAGGGAATGCATCAGGCGGAGATGGAGCTTGCCAGGAAAGAGCAGGCACTGAAGGAGAGACTGCAGGCCATGGAGGCGGAATATGAGGGGTTTGTAGAGCAGTTAGAACCCCGGTTTGTAGATGCGATTACCGGAGTGTATGAGCATCTCTTTCAGGTAGAGCTTTCTTCGTATCGGGGAATTCTCATGAATCTGATTGCCGCCACGGTGCGACAGGTCGAGGGCCGAGATTTTCTGGTACATGTGTCCGCGGAGGATTATCCCTATGTGAGTATGGAGAAAAAAACGCTCACAGAGGCGCTTGCTTCCCCCAATGCCACGCTGGAACTTGTGGAGGATATCACTCTGCAGCATAATGAGTGTATGATAGAGACCGAGGGCGGTATCTATGACTGCGGTCTGGGAACTCAGCTTTCGGAGCTTGCACAGAAATTAAAACTTTTATCTTATGAGAAACATTGATTTTTCTTAATCATCAAAACGGAGGTTCCCTTGGAAGCGCCCGAGATTCATTTTGAAAAATACACTAAATTGATAGAACGTCCTTGTTTTCGCAGGCTGGGAAAGGTCGTGAACATGGTGGGACTCACCATCGAATCCGCAGGGCCGGATGCCAGACTCGGGGATTTGTGCAGAATTCTCCCCGACAAGGAACTGGGGTATGCGCCCATATTGGCTGAGGTGGTGGGATTTAAGGACAAGAAGACCCTGCTTATGCCCTATGACAATGTGGAGGGCGTAGGGCTGGGATGTATCGTGGAAAACACGGGATATCCCCTGACAGTCACCGTGAGCGACACTCTTTTGGGCAAGACGCTGAACGGACTGGGAAGACCTGCGGACGGCAGTGAAGTGACGGGGGTTGAGTATCCTGTGGACGCCAATCCGCCCGATCCCATGAGCCGTGCCATCATCGACGAGATATTATCCCTGGGCGTGCGCGCGGTGGACGGCCTGATCACCATCGGCAAGGGACAGCGAATAGGTATCTTTGCCGGTTCCGGCGTGGGAAAATCCACACTGATGGGTATGTTTGCGAGAAATACGAAGGCGGACATCAATGTCATTGCTCTGATCGGAGAGCGAGGCAGAGAGGTGCGCGAATTTATAGAGAGAGATTTGGGCGAGGAGGGTATGAGGCGCTCTGTGGTGGTGGTAGCTACTTCGGACCGTCCGGCTCTGGAGCGCAAGATGGCGGCTAGAACGGCCACAGCCATCGCGGAATATTTCAGGGATCAGGGCAAGGATGTGCTGCTCATGATGGACTCCCTGACCCGTTTTTCCATGGCACAGAGAGAGATTGGTCTGGCCAGCGGAGAGCCGCCTGTGACCAGAGGTTATCCTCCCAGTGTGTACTCCGAGATGCCAAAGCTTTTGGAGCGGGCGGGACGAGATTCCCGGGGCTCCATCACCGGGCTTTACACGGTGCTGGTGGATGGAGATGACTTTAACGAGCCGATTACGGATACGGCCCGCAGTATTCTGGACGGACATATCGTGCTGGACAGAAAACTGGCTCACAGAAATCACTATCCTGCTGTGGATGTGCTGCAGAGTATTTCCCGATGCATGAGCCAGATAGCCGACAAGGAACACAAGCAGGCGGCGGGGAAACTCAGAAATGTGCTTGCCACCTATAATGAGGCCGAGGATTTGATTAATATCGGCGCTTATAAGAGTGGCAGCAATCCCTCTATCGATTATGCCATCAGCAAGATCGATGAGGTCAACGAATTCTTGTGTCAGGAGACGGAAGAGAAGGTTGATTTTGAGGACAGCTCACGCAGGATGCAGGCCATATTTGAGTAGAGGTCTGCGGACGGAGCGCGGTTTAGGAGTGACAGATGGCGAAGTTTCGTTACAGGCTGCAGAATGTACTGAATATCAAACTGAAGATGGAAGATATGGCCAAACAGGAATTTTCCACGGCCAAGATGCTTTTGGATGAGGAGGAGGAGAAGCTCTTTGGGCTTCAGGCCAGAAAGAGAGAGTATGAGGAATTGGCCAGGACTCTCTTAAACGGCGTTTTGAACGTGCGGGAGATAGAGACCAATCAGAATGCTATCCTCACCATGGACGGTTATATTGCGGAACAGCATGTGCAGGTGGAGAACGCCAGACGTAAGCTGGAGAACGCAAGAGAGCGTATGAAGGTGGCCATGCAGGAGAGAAAGACACAGGAGACTCTGAGGGAGAAAGCTTTCGATGAGTTTGTGCGGGAGTTGAACCGTGAGGAGAGCAAGGTAATAGATGAGCTGACCAGCTACACCTACGGTCAGAAACAAGAGGTGTAAGACGATATGGCAAAGGAAATGAATACGCAGGAGATAGATACTGCGGCGGAGAAAAAGAGGCTCCAGGAAGAGAAGCGGAAATTTAAGAACGACCAGAAGGCGCAGAAAAAGGAAGCTAAGCGCAGGGCGAAGGAGATTGCAAAGCGGGCGGATGAGCTTGCGGAGGACGAGGAGACCAGCGGTTTTGCCACTTTCCTGACAACTGTTTTTATCGTATTGCTCTGGCTGGTGGTCATTGGTGTGGTGGTCAAGATGGATGTGGGCGGATTTGGCAGTTCCGTGCTGACTCCAGTTTTGAAGGATGTTCCCGTGCTCAATAAGATTTTGCCCGGGACGTCTCTGACTGAGACTACTAATGGGGAGAGCTACGGCGGCTATACCAGTCTGCGGGATGCGGTGGATCAGATTGCAGTGCTTGAGAGACAGCTGGAGCAGGCTCAGAAGGAATCCAAGGAGAAGGACTCGGAGCTGGACACTCTGAAAGCGGAAGTTTTGCGTCTGCAGCCCTTTGAGCAGAGACAGGTGGAGTTTCAGCGTATCCGCACGGAGTTCTACGAGGAGGTCATCTATGCGGAGAACGGTCCCGGCGCGGAGGAGTATCAGAAGTATTATGAAGCTATGGACCCTGCCACGGCGGAGTATCTCTATAAGCAGGTGGTGACGCAGACCGAGGCCGATAAGGAGGTGCAGGATTTCGCAAACACCTTCGCGCAGATGAAACCTAAAGCTGCGGCGGGTATCATCGAAAAGATGGATAAGGACCTGAATCTGGTGGCGGAGATATTGGAGTCTATATCGGCGGAGAAACGGGCAGATATTCTTGCTGCCATGGACGCCGAGCTTGCCGCAAAGGTCGTGAAAATTATGAAGCCCAAATCTTAAGAATCAGGGCGGGGAATCCGATATAAAAATTGGTATATCCCATGCTTTGGCATGGTATATACAGCGGCATAAATTATTTGGCCGAATAAATTATGTCGTTGGAATACACAAAATCTTATAGAAAGGAGGAAAACCATGAAAACTACGTCAGTAAAAGATGTGGGAGCGGTGATGAATTCCGGTGTATACGCGGGAAAAGCATCGGCAAAGACCGGAGACGACGCTTTCAAGACCATCTTTAACGGCCAGACGAACGAGACCAAGACGGCGCCGCAGAAGGGACAGACATCAGGGAAGGACAGCGCGCAGGCAGCCCGGGAGGATGCTCTGAGAGCCGGGGAACAATCCGGCAAGAGCCTTCGGGAGAAGGAAGTCGATAATGTGTCAAGGGGCGAACCCACCGAAGAAGAGCTGGAGAGTGTCATGGAGGTGGTTGCGACAGCTGCACAGGATCTGATTCAGCAGATTGCGGATACCTTTGAAATTCCGGTGGAATCGGTGCAGGAGCTCATGGGCGAGATGAATCTGGAGCCCGCGGATTTACTGCAGCCGGAGAATTTGAGCGCTCTGCTTCTGGAGGTGGGTGGTGTGCAGGATACCTTTTCACTTCTCACCGACGAACAGTTGTGTGCGGATTACCGGATGCTCATGGAGCAGGGTCGGGCAGCGCTGGAGGTAAGCAGCGAGAAATTGGAGCTGACACCGGAACAACTGTTGCAGACTGTAGCTGATGCACAGCAGGTTGTTGAAGAGACGGGAGAACCTCTCGTGGACATCACGGTGCAGAAGGACACGGACGACGTTTCGATGCCGCAGCTTTCAGGCGATGCACAGCCTGAGGAGACGGCTCAGATTGTTCCTGAAGCACAGCGGAGTCAGGATGGCAGAGATGCCGGAGAGTCCGGGCAGGAAAAGAGCGGGACGTCCCATGAAGGAACGGGAAATCCGATTTTGCAGGCTATTCAGGACAATAATTTCCAGCCTCAGACGGAGAATGTCCAGACAGCCCATGAAGCTGCGGATGTGGATGCGCAGGATATGATGCGGCAGATTATGGAGTACATGAAGGTTCAGGTGAAACCTGATGTGTCCAGTCTTGAGATGCAGCTTCACCCCGCAAATCTGGGAACCTTGCAGATTCAGGTGGCTGCAAAGGGCGGCATGCTCACGGCAAACTTTATCGCACAGAACGAAGCTGTAAAGGCTGCGCTGGAGAGCCAGATGGTTCAGCTCAAGGAGAGCTTCGAGGAGCAGGGAGTCAAGGTAGAGGCCATTGAGGTCACTGTGCAGACTCATCAGTTTGAGCAGAATCTGGAGCAGGGCAGAGGCAGACAGCCTCAGGAGACGGCGGAGGGCAAACGTCCCAGAGCCAGGAGACTCAGCCTGGACAGCGTGGAAGATGCGCAGTTTGCGGAGGAGATGGAGCCGGAGGATCGGCTGGCTGTCGAGATGATGGCTGCAAACGGCGGCACGGTGGATTTCACCGCGTAACCGATAAGGCATAAGCAGTATATTATGTAACAAAATCATTAATTAGAAAGGAGAGATGTATATGGCATTGATGGCACCGGTAAAAAACGGTCAGATCGTGGAGACGGAATCACAGAATTCCCTGAAAAAAGCGAATGCTTCCAGCAATGGCATGGATAAGGATGCGTTTCTGCAGCTTCTGGTAGCGCAGATGAGGTATCAGGATCCTCTGGAGCCCACCTCCAACACGGAGTATATTTCCCAGTATGCACAGTTCTCACAGGTAGAACAGCTGCAGAACATGTCGGCGAGCATGGATTTACAGCGCGCAAGCCAGCTGGTAGGCAAGGAGGTCTATATCAAGACCACAGGTTCCACGGGCGAGTCAAAGTATGTATACGGCAAAGTAGACTATGTTGTGTACGAGAATGGCAAGGCATATCTGTCTATCAACGAATCCCTGTACTCCATGGATGATCTGGATACCGTGGTGGATAAGGAGTATATCGACGCTTACAACAAGGCGGAGGATTTTGTGACTGCAATCCAGAAGCTGCCTCATGTAAACGCTGTGGATGAGTCGGATCTGAAATCTATCGACGAGCTGGAAAAGATTTATAACGAGATGAACGATTACGAGAAGTCCTTCATCGCCAAGGATGTAGTGACCAAGCTCAATGAGTACATCGAGAAGGCTAAGGAAGTCAGAGCCAGAATGGGAGACCAGAGCGGCGACGACGAAGAAGTGAGCGGCGCGGAAGAGGACGGAGAAGAGTAGTAACCGGCACAGGATGTGACAAACGGGAGGAAGGAATATGGATATTCAGAAGCAGAATTTCCTTTCCATCGAGCAGCTGACGGACCGCTATCTGAAACAGTCGAAACAGATTGACAATCTGGTGCAGCGTTCCGGCGTTTCCTTTCAGGAAGTGCTTTTACAGAAAACTCTGCAGGAGCCGGGACAGACACAGGAGCTCAAATTTTCAAAACATGCGGCGTGCAGATTAAATGACCGCGGCATCGAGCTGAGTGACAATCAGATGGAGAGACTTTACGACGGAGTCCGCCGGGCAGGACAGAAGGGGATCAAGGATTCACTGGTCATCGTGGATGAGCTGGCGTTTATCGTGAACATACCAAACAGCACAGTTGTGACAGCCATGGACAGCACGGAGACCAACGACAATGTATTTACCAATATTAACGGAGCGGTAATTATGTAGGCCGGACCTCACAAGGAAGCTTACAGAACAAAAAGCAGTCCCCGAATGACAGAGGGGACGCGGCTCCAGCAAAACAGGAGGAATAAGCATTATGATGAGATCATTGTATTCTGGTGTGGCAGGTCTGAAGACCCACCAGACAAGGATGGATGTAATCGGTAACAATATCGCAAACGTAAACACCACCGCTTTTAAATCAAGTTCCATGGTGTTCAGCGAGTTGATGAGCCAGACCACACAGCGGGCCAGCGGCGCAAACCCTGTGACCGGCACCGGCGGCGTCAATGCAAGACAGATCGGTCTGGGCGTAAGAGGCGGCGCAATCAACGTCAATATCACAGGACAGGGCTCCAGCCAGTCTACCGGAAATCCTTTTGATATCATGATTACGGGAGAGAATTTCTTCGTGGTAAGTAATGGCAGAGAGAACTTTTTCACAAGAGACGGTTCTTTCTATGTAGATGGAGCCGGTAATCTGGCCATGACCAGTACCGGTTACAATGTAATGGGCTGGGGTGTGGACCCCGAGACCGGCGATATCAGACAGGATACAGTTGCCGCGCTGCGCATCATGAGCGCTGTCAACATGACTTATCCCGCTGAGGCTACTTCAAAAGCGCATATGTCCGGCATTATCGATAAGAATGACACAGATGTGACCAGCTCTAACGGCAAGGTGGTGAATCTGAAGATTTATGATAATCTGGGTTATGAGTACACCGCGAAGTTCGTGTTCAGACAGTCAAACGAGAAGAACAAATACAGTCTGGAGTTCACCAAACTGCTTGATTCCACGGGTAAGGAGGTTCCTCTCACCGAGGAGCAGAAGCAAACTGTGTTCGGCGGCGGTGTTGCCCAGACACAGAATAAGCTCACCAGTATTAAACTGGCTGACAATTACACATGGGATGCCGGCGGAAACCTTCTGGTAAACAACAATCCTCTGGTTTACGCCACCGGCAATGCCACCTATCCCTACAGCACCGTGTCCCCTACCCCTACCGATGCAGAGGAACTGGCTGCTGAGAATCAGAAAGCGTTGGAGCAGATTGCCAAGGCTTACGGCTACGAGGGCTCTCTGAACGAGTTCCTGAACCTGCAGATTCCTGTGGAGGTAGCGGGAGCGGAGGAGACCCACAGTATCGCAGATATTATCGGGGATCCCGCAAAATACGGCGGATTGGATAAGGCGCTGGGAACCGGAAAAGACTCCACGGGACGTACTTATTACGGTTATGAGGTGCAATACAACAGCGACAACGGCGATATCATGTCCGTGGGCGGCAGCACCACTTCCTTCTTGGCAAACTTTAATCTGGCAGATTTAGGAGAGGGATTCACGAACTTTTTCAATATTCAGATTGACTTGTCCGCCACTTCCATGTGTGACAACAAGGGAACATCCACTGTCGGCGCTACCTACGGCGATCTGGAGGGTCTGGGCACAGGACGTCGTCTGGGCGATATGATTGGCGTATCCATCCAGAACAATGGTATGATCTACGCCAGCTACGACAACGGCATGACCAAGCTGCTTGGACAGATTGCAAGTGCTGCTTTTGCCAATGCGTCCGGTCTGGAGAAGAAGGGAGACAATCTCTACTCCGCAACATTGAACTCCGGTGAGTTTGACGGCATTGGCGTGGATATCACCGCAAACGGCGGCTACATGTCCACCGGTCAGCTGGAGATGAGTAATGTGGATTTGTCCACCGAATTTACAACGATGATCACCACACAGAGAGGTTTCCAGGCAAACAGCCGTATCATCACTGTATCCGATACGCTGCTTGAGGAGCTGACCAATCTTAAGAGATAATATGAACCCTGAAATTGGGATTTGACAAGGCTCAGGGAAAATGGCATAATAAGGGACGGAAGAAGGAGTGTTTCCGTCCCTTTAATCCATGTATAGGGGGTAACAGGCATGATTGAGGTGACAAAATTAAGCGGAGTTAAGATTCTGGTGAACCCCCATTTATTGGAAATGGTGGAGGAAACCCCTGATACTGTGCTTACCTTGACTACTGGGAAAAAAATAATTGTAAAAGAAAGTAGACAAGAGATAAAAAATCTAGTAGAATTGTATCGAAAGGATATTCTTGCAGAATAATTTTGAAAATTGCGGAATGTTTAGGTGATTGTTGTGGATATCGCGTCATTAGTAGGTATTATTTTTGGTTTTGCCATGTTAATGTTTGGTGTTATCAGTAATGCGGGTATAGCAAATATTGGGCGTTATATAGACCCTGCATCCGCTCTGATTACATTCGGAGGCTCTCTGGGAGCGACACTCTGCTCATTTACTCTCCCGGACTTCATAGCGGGAATGAAGAGCTTCATGCTAATCTTTAAGCAGGCGACGTTGAATACCACAGATGTAATCAAGAAGATTATAGAGCTATCCAACGTAGCCCGGAAAGAAGGGCTTTTGTCTTTGGAGGAGGCTGCGGCAGATTTGGACGAACCCTTCCTCAAGAAAGGCATCCTGCTGATTGTGGACGGTACAGACCCCGATCTTGTGCGTGCCATCATGGAGACGGAGCTGGTCAGCATCGAGGGCAGACATAAGAATCTGATTAATTTCTGGGATGTAATGGGAGCCATGGGTCCTGCCTGGGGTATGATCGGTACGCTGGTAGGACTGGTAAACATGTTGTATAATATGTCTGATCCCAACTCCATCGGACCGTCCATGGCGGTGGCGCTGATTACCACATTGTATGGTTCATTGCTGGTTAACTGGATATGTACACCTGTCTCCAACAAGCTCAAGGCAAGCAATGCCACTGAGATGATGATGAAGGAGGTTATGATAGAGGGTCTGTTATCCATACAGGCTGGTGAGAATCCTCGCGTAATTGAAGAAAAGCTGAAATCCTTCCTTGCACCCAAGGATAGGGAGAGCAATGCTGAGGAAGCAGGGGGTGAGGAGTAAGTGGCAAAGAGAAAAGAAGATGCGCCCCCCGCCGGGTCGCCGGCGTGGATGAGCACCTTCAGCGATCTGATGAACCTGTTGCTTTGTTTCTTCGTGCTTCTTTTTTCGATGTCCACTGTGGAGGAATCAAAGCTGAACGAGCTTGTGGCCGCTATGAATAACACTTTCAGTGTGTTCAGCGGCGGTGCGACAGCAATCGGAGACGGCATACTGATCAGCAATGGCGTGAGTCAGCTGAATGAGTTGGATCAATACATTAACAGCACCGGCAAACTGTCCGATGCGGCTTCGCCTGAAGATAAGCTGGAGGAGTATGAGAAGTCCGGAGATATGCAGATATTGCAGGAGGCTCTGGAAGAGCGGCAGCTCCAGAATAATGAGGAGCTGGCTGAACTGGTGGAGGAGGCTGTCAGTGAAGGCAGACTGTCAGACCAGATTGATGTAAGCTTTACTGCACAGTATGTGCAGCTTAGCATGAAGGGAGCGCTTTTATTTGACTCGGGAAGCGCCGAGCTCAATGCGGATTCCTTCGATGTGCTCGATAAAGTCGGCGTGATTTTGGAGCGCTATTCGCAGGGCACTATCGAGATAGAGGGACACACGGACAATGTGCCCATCAACAGCTCGCGCTTTGCGAGCAACGAAGAACTGTCCAGCGCGAGAGCGCTGTCTGTGTTCTATTATCTGGCGGACCACACACTGCTTGACGTAAGCAATCTCAGGCATGCGGGCATGGGAGAGCGAATACCCATTGCCGACAACTCCACTGCGGAGGGGAGAAGCAAGAACAGGCGTGTGGAAATCAGAATCTACAATCCCTCCTGAGGGGATGGGGAAAGAGGTTTGAGATGAAGAAAAATATTTTGTCAATTATCATACTGGCTCTTTTGATAGTCAATATTGTTCTGACATCGGTGATGATGTTCAATGTGACCAGCACCAACAAAAAAGTGGCGGATCTGGTGGGGAACATCGCTACAGTGATGAATTTGGAGCTCACTGTGCCTGGGCAGGAGGTGAAGGAGGAGATATCCCTGAAGGATACAGCCTTCTATGCTATAGCAAATCCTATGACAATGCCTCTTGCTGCAGAGACTGTGGCTGACGGGCAGAGCAAACAGGGGTATCTTGTGTGCAATGTGTCTTTTTCATTGAACACTAAGCATAAAGATTATAAAACTTATGGATCGGATGAGGCCATGGCCGAGCAGGAGGGACTGCTCAAAGATGCCATCAATACCATCGTCAGCAAGCATACCGCATCGGAATTGCAGGCAGACCCCGGACTGGAGGGATTGAAGGCCGAGATACTGGCTGCTGTTCAGGAATTGTTCCAGAGCGATTTCATCTATAAGGTTTCTATCAGCGAAGTGAAGTACGGCTGATAAGAAACGACAGTCGATATCCTATAAAGGAGGTGAGCGCTTGTGGGCGAGGTCCTTTCACAGAGCGAGATAGACAATCTGCTTGCGGCGTTGTCTTCCGGTGAACTCGATGCAGAAGACGTGGATAAGGGCGATGAAAAACAAGTCAAGAATTATGATTTCAGCCGTCCGACGAAGTTCTCGAAGGAGCATCTGAGAACACTGGAAATAATTTTTGAGCATTACGGGCGACTGGTGTCTACCAACCTTCCCGCATATCTGCGCAATAATGTGCAGGTGGCAGTAGTTAGCTCTGAGACGGTAACTTTCAGCGAGTTTACCAATGCCCTGTCCAATCCGGTTGTTCTGGGCATTGTCAATTTCAATCCGCTGAACGGTACGATTATTATAGAGATGGCCACCAATCTGGCATATGCCATATTGGATCGCATGCTGGGAGGCATGGGAGTGCCGCTTGAAAAAAACAGAGAATTTTCAGAGATTGAATTGTCCATAATACAGAAAGTCATGGTGATGCTGACTCAGCTTCTGAGGGAACCATGGAAAAATGTTGTGGATATCTCGCCGGTTCTGAATCGGCTGGAGACCAATTCACAGTTTGCCCAGGTCATTGCACCCAGCGATATGATTGCCATTGTCACATTGAGCCTGAAGATAGGCGATGTGGAGGGCATGGTCAATATCTGTCTTCCCTTTTTCACGCTGGAAGACGTTATGGACAAACTGAATACGAAGTTCTGGTTCTCCTCCATGCAGGAGAAGCATGATGAAAATTATGAGGAATATATCGAGTCGATGATTCGGAGGGTGGATGTGCCTATCAAGGCAGTGCTGGGAAGAAGCACGCTCTCTGTGGGAGATTTCATGAATCTTCAGGTGGGAGACTGCATTCGACTGGATTCCAAGGTGGAGAATGACATGAATATTTATGTAGGAAATATCAAAAAATTTACCGCTTTGCCCGGCGCCAATAAAGATGTTTACGCTGTGCGGATCACATCGGTAATCAGAGAGGAGGATTAGAACATGGACGGAATGCTTTCTCAGGATGAAATCAGTGCCCTGTTGAGTGGCATGGATCTGTCGAACGAATTGGAGGCAGATCTGTCGGCGGATGAGAGCGACGGTTCCATGACGTCCGAAGCTGCCGGGGAAAATCCGGGCGGCGCAGATGCGGGACAGGGCGATCAGCTGACTGATGTGGAGAAGGATGCTATCGGTGAGGTAGGAAATATCAGTATGGGTTCCTCCGCCACCACATTGTATTCATTGGTTAACAGAAAGGTCAATATCACTACGCCGACAGTTGAGCTGGCGCGGTGGGAGAGCCTTCTGGATATGTATGAGAAGCCCTGTGTGTTCATTCAGATCAAGTACACGGTGGGACTGGACGGCACCAACATTCTGGTGTTGAAGGAACATGATGTAAAGGTAATCACGGATTTGATGATGGGTGGAGACGGCACCAACACGGATGGAGAGCTGGGAGAGCTGCATCTGAGCGCAATCTCCGAGGCCATGAACCAGATGATGGGTGCAGCGGCCACTTCCCTTTCAACCATGCTCAGTACAGTGATTGATATCAGCCCGCCCGAGGCGACGCTGTTAGATTTGACAAAGATCAAATCAGGGGGAGATATCGCACCTTTCCTGGGCGGAACTTTTGTAAAGATTGCTTTCCGCATGCAGATTGACACACTTGTGGATAGTACCATCATGCAGCTTTATCCTATAGATTTTGCCAAGAAAGTGGTAGAAACTTTCATGAATAATCAGATAGGAGGCGCTGAACCTGCGCCCGAGCCGGCAGCGCCGTCTGCGCCTGCCCCGGCCATGGGAGGCGCGGCACCCCAGGCAGCGGCACCCCAAGCAGCACCTCAGGCAAGCATGCCTCCTCAGGGTGGTATGGCGCCGGGAATGGCACCTCAGGGTGGCATGGGATACGGAGCGGATATGAGCGGTATGGGAATGCAGGGAATGCCTATGCAGGGTATGCCCATGCCGGGAATGATGCCTATGCAGGGAATGATGCCCATGCAGGGAATGCCAATGCAGATGCCCATGCAGGGAATGATGCCAATGCAGCAACCTGTAAATGTGCAGCCGGCACAGTTCCAGAATTTCTCCGGGGATATGGCAGGTTTTGCCGGACAGGAGAATATCGGGTTGATTATGGATGTACCACTGGAGGTTACGGTGGAACTGGGACGAACCAGCAAATCCATTTCCGAGATTCTCGAATTTTCACCGGGAACCATTATTGAGCTGGACCGCATTGCGGGCGAGCCCATCGATGTGTTGGTAAACGGTAAATTTGTCGCCAAGGGCGAGGTTGTCGTGATTGAAGAAAGTTTTGGCATCCGAGTCACTGAAATTATCAAATAAGGGCTGACAAAACGACCGTATTTGTGATATACTTACACTAAGCGTCATAACCAATGGAGGGAAAACATGGCTAAAAATATTTTAATATGCGATGATGCAGCATTTATGAGAATGATGATTAAGGATATTCTTACCAAGAACGGCTACAATGTGGCCGGCGAGGCGGAGAATGGCCAGAAAGCAGTAGAAAAATACAAAGAAGTGAGTCCTGATCTGGTGCTGATGGATATCACCATGCCTGAGATGGACGGCATTCAGGCTCTGAAGGAAATCAAAAAGCTTGACGCAGGCGCACAGGTTATTATGTGTTCTGCGATGGGACAGCAGGCCATGGTTATTGAATCCATTCAGGCAGGCGCGAAGGACTTCATTGTAAAACCGTTCCAGGCTGACCGTGTTATTGAGGCGGTAAAGAAGGTCGTGGGATAATGAGCATTCTTCTGACAGCGGCAAGTTATGCGCAGTTTATCACTGTGCTGGTGATTTTTGTCCTGGTGCTCGGCGTTACTGCATGGGTGACCAGATGGATGGCCAGCTATCAGAAGCTGCAGAATGCCAACTGCAATATTGAGATTATTGAAACTGCCCGGATTACCAACAATAAGTATATACAGCTGGTGCGGGTGGGCGATACTTATATGGCCATTGCAGTCTGTAAGGACACGGTGACCATGCTGGGAGAGGTGTCCCCTGAACAGTTGAAGCTTCAGGACACCGATCTGAATAGGACAAGCTTTAAAGAATTGTTTCAGAAGACCATAAAAATGGGTTCCAGTGAACAGAGCGAATCGAAGGACAGTGACGAATGAAGAGTTTTAAGCGAGCTGGAAGACAAATAATGACAAGGGAAAAAGCCGTCAAAGGCTTTTTCCTTTTGATGTGCCTGCTGGTTACGGTGGGCATATTGTGCATTCATACGGTAGTCCCGGGAGGGCTGAAGGTATATGCGGCGGAGAATCATGCCCTGACGGGTGACACCTCCGTGTCCACCACCATAAATCCGGCGGGTACAGCTCAGACTCCTGATGAGCTCAATCAGTTGAACACGGTGAATTCCGTGACTTTAACTGTGAACGAGGACAATGGGCAGCTCAATGGTGCTCTGCGAATACTGTTGACACTGACGCTGATTTCCATTGCACCGATACTGATCATTATGATGACCTCTTTTACGAGAATCATCATTGTGCTGCATTTTACCCGGGCGGCCCTGAACACGCAGACTGCCCCGCCCAATCAGATTTTGATCGGTCTGGCTCTGATCCTCACCTTTTTTATCATGGAGCCTACCTTTAATCAGATCAACGAGCAGGCCATCAAGCCGTTCAATGAGGGGACGATCAATCAGGAGGAGGCCATGAAGTTGGCTATGGAGCCTCTGCGGGAGTTTATGTATCCGCAGACGCAGCTGAAGGATGTGGAGCTCTTCATGAATATATCCGGGCAGGAGTGGGACGGAGTGATTGAGACGATTCCCAATTCCGTGCTGATTCCCAGCTTTATGATCAGTGAGCTGCGCACGGCTTTCTGGATTGGATTTATGATTTATATTCCGTTTATTGTGATTGATATGGTGGTGGCGTCCACGCTGATGAGTATGGGTATGATGATGCTACCGCCCACTACAATCTCTATGCCGTTTAAGATATTGTTGTTTGTCATGGCGGACGGCTGGGCGCTGATTATCGGACAGCTCGTCATGACCTTTTACTGACAGGAGGAGATAGGATGACCATAGATGCGGTTACCGATATAACCCGCAACGCTCTGTTTGTGGTGATTCAGGCGGCGTTGCCTATTTTGCTGGTATCTCTGACGGTGGGACTTTTGGTCAGTATCTTTCAGACCATGACTTCCATCCAGGAGCAGACGCTGACCTTTGTGCCGAAGATTATTTCCGTCTTTCTGGCGCTGTCTCTTTTGGGCGGCTGGATAATGACTAAGATAGTGGAGTTTACCACACAGCTCTGGGGAGATTTCAGTCTCTATATCCATCGCTAGGAAGCTGAGAAGGAACAGAATCCATGATAGATTTATCCTTTTCCATGTATGATTTAGAATATTTTCTGTTGATTCTGGTGAGGGTATCCAGCTTTGTGTTTATTGCGCCTTTCTTCAGCATGAACAATACGCCTGCCCGGGTGCGGGTGGCACTGAGCGTCTTTGTGTCCGTCCTTTTGTATCAGGCATTGACGCCTGCGGAGGCTATTATTTTTGAGACGGTGATGGACTATGCCATCATTGTAATGAAGGAGGCAATCGCGGGACTTTTGATCGGCTTTGGCGCAAACATCTGTATGTCCATCCTGAATTTTGCGGGTTCCGTTGCAGATATGGAGACAGGGCTTTCCATGGTGACGTTGATGGACCCTAACAGCAGGAATCAGACCAGTATTACCGGTGTCCTGTATCAGTATGCATTTTCCATGATGCTCATTGCAACGGGCATGTATCGATATCTTTTGGGGGCTTTGGCCGACAGCTTTGTGTTGATTCCCGTGGGCGGTATTGTGTTCCGAAGGGAGGCCATGCTGAGTGCGATCATTCAGTTTATGAGCGACTATATCATCATCGGTTTTCGGATCGTGCTTCCCATTTTTTGTGTCATTCTGTTGCTCAATACCACCCTTGGCATTCTGGCGAAGGTGTCCCCGCAGATGAATATGTTTGCGGTGGGTATTCAGTTGAAAATCCTGACAGGAATGACAGTATTGTTTATCACGACAGAGCTGATGGCGGGGGCTGCAGATTTCATTTTTCAGGAGATGCAGACTGTGGTGGTGTCCTTTGTGGAAGCCATACGGCCCTAGGAGACAAGCTATGCTATTGGAATATAATCTGCAGTTTTTTGCTAAGGAAGGGCCTGGCGGTGAGAAAACCGAGCCTGCCACCGAGAAAAAGTTAAGCGATGCCCGGAAGGAAGGCCAGGTTGCCAAGAGCCGGGAGGTTGCAAACGGAGTGGGGCTTCTGGCGCTGTTTTTGATTCTCCGCTTCTGGGTGGGAGTGATGAGCACTCAGCTTCTGTCCGTGTTCTCCCTGATTTATGAGCGCATCAGCGAGACAGTGCGTTTCTGGCGGGGCTATATGCCTCAGAATGATACAAAGCTTATATTTCGGGAGATGTTGATCCAGATTGTCATAATCATCGGGCCGATTTTGATCATTGGTTTTCTGGTGGCCTTTATCTGCGATGTGGCACAGGTGAAATGGAAGCCTACCTCAAAGCCTATGCAGCCCAAGCTCAGCAAGATGAATCCCATTTCGGGCATTAAGAAGATTATTTCGATTAATTCGCTGGTAGAACTTGTAAAATCGATCGCAAAGATTGGATTAATTGTTTATATATGCTATAATTATCTGAAGGACAAGTGGCGGCTTTTGTTTTTTCTCTATGATATGCCGCTCTTGCAGGCGCTGCAATTGATTGCCACTACCGTTACGGATCTGGGAATCCGGGTGTCGGCGCTTTATATGATTATTGCAGCGGCAGATTATATTTATCAGAAGGTGAAATTTGCCCGTGATATGCGCATGACCAAGCAGGAGATCAAGGACGAGTACAAACAGTCGGAAGGAGATCCTCAGATCAAAGGAAAGATCAAACAGCGTATGCGCGAGGCGTCCCAGCGCCGTATGATGCAGGATTTGCCCAGGGCGGATGTTGTCATCACAAACCCCACGCACTATGCCGTGGCCATAAAATATGACCCGGAGGTGGCGGACGCTCCTCTGGTGCTGGCCAAGGGAGAGGATTATCTGGCGGCCAAGATCAAGGAAGTTGCCAGAGAAAACCATGTGGAGATTGTGGAGAACAAACCGTTAGCCCGCATGCTTTACGCCAATGTGGACGTGGGACAGGTAGTGCCGCCGGAGCTCTATCAGGCGGTGGCGGAGGTACTGGCCTTTGTGTATCACCTGCAGGGCAAAGTGTGAGAAGAATTTCTAAGCGGTCAAAGTACGCCCGCTAAGAAATTCTACGGTTCGCAGGACGAACCTTTCTCATGAGCTATTTTGATATACCGCATAAGCGGCATGACAGGAATTATGATAAACAGGAGAGGAGGAACGCATTTTGAGTGCTAGATTAAAGAAAACAGATGCCATTGTAGCCATTTATATGTTGGTTGCTTTCATCATGTTTATCGTGCCCCTTCCTGCGTTTATGTTGGATATTTTTATGGCGTTTAATATTGCCGTAGGATTTACGATTTTGTTTGTGTGTATGTTTTCCAAGGAAGTTTTGGATTTGTCTTATTTCCCGACGATTTTGCTGTTTACCACCATTTTCAGAATTGCTATGAATGTTTCGTCCACGAGATTGATTCTCACCACCGGGGACTCCGGTAATGTGGTAAAGACTTTCGGCGCGTTTGTAGGCGGCGGCGACCTGATTGTGGGTACCATCGTATTTATTATTCTGATTCTGGTTCAGTTTCTGGTAATCAATAAAGGTTCCGAGCGTGTGGCTGAGGTGACGGCGAGATTTACCCTGGATGCAATGCCCGGTAAGCAGATGGCCATTGATGCGGACTTGAACACCGGCGCCATAGATGACAGAGAGGCCCAGATCAGACGTGAGAAGATTCAGCTGGAATCCAGCTTCTTCGGTTCCATGGACGGTGCTGTGAAGTATGTAAAGGGAGATGCCGTTGCAGGTCTTCTGCTGACAGCTATCAATCTGATTGGTGGTATCGCCATGGGTGTGCTGCGAAACGGTATGGAGATTGGAACTGCTCTTGACACCTTCGGCATTCTGACCATCGGTGACGGTCTGGTGAGCCAGATCCCCTCCCTGTTGATTTCATTGTCCACCGGTATTCTGGTGACCAAGGGAGGCAAGGAGGCGGAGTTTGGTCCCGCAATCTTAAAGCAGCTTTTCGGCGTGCCCAAGGTGTTGTACCTGGTGGGTGCGACTTTGGCGTTTTTGGGTATCGCCACGGATTTGAATACCATCCTGTTTGTGGGCATGGGCATGCTCTTTGTGGTGGGCGGCAGAATGATAGCCGGTTCGCTGGAGATTGCTCAGATCGAGCAGGAGGTGGACAGCGAGGAAGTGGCGGCGGAGGAGATCCGGCAGCCGGAGAATGTGAACAGTCTCTTGCAGGTGGATCCCATCGAGCTGGAATTCGGTTACGGTATCATCCCGCTGGCGGATGTCAATCAGGGCGGAGATCTGTTGGACCGCGTGGTTATGATACGAAGACAGATCGCGCTGGAGCTGGGTACGGTGGTTCCCATTATCCGTCTGCGCGACAATATTCAGTTAAATCCCAATCAGTATATTATTAAGATCAAGGGCATACAGGTCAGTGAGGGAGAAATCCTCTTTGACCACTATATGGCTATGAACCCGGGCTATGTGGAGGAGGAGATCACTGGTATTCCAACCTTCGAGCCTTCCTTCCATCTGCCTGCTACATGGATTACAGAGGGACAGAGGGAGCGTGCGGAGAGTCTGGGCTACACGGTCGTGGATCCGCCTTCCATCATCGCCACGCATCTCACGGAGATCATCCGGCAGTATATCGCGGAGCTTTTGACCCGTCAGGATGTACAGAATCTGGTCAACAACCTGAAGGAGACCAATCCATCTCTGGTGGAGGAGCTGGTACCAAAGCTTCTGGGACTCGGCGAGGTGCAGAAGGTGCTTCAGAATCTCCTGAGGGAGAGCATCTCTGTCAGGGATTTGCTCACCATCATGGAGACACTGGCGGATTATGCCACCACTACAAGAGACACGGATATTCTGACAGAGTATGTGCGTCAGAGCTTAAAGCGTGCTATTTCCACCAAGTTCTTCCTTTCCCATGAGGCCACCAGTGTGGTGACTCTGGATCCCAAGGTAGAGCAGGAGATTATGGGCAGTGTGAAACAGACGGAGACAGGAGCATTTTTGAATATAGACCCTGCCAGAGCGCGGGCCATCATCGATTCAGTGGGCGCAGAGATTAAGAAGCTGGAGAATCTGGGCAAGGCTCCGATTATTATCACGTCTCCTATCGTGCGTATTTATTTTAAGCGTCTGACGGAGGATTACTACAGGGATCTGGTGGTGGTGTCCTACAATGAGGTGGAATCAAATGTTGAATTACAGTCAGTTGGGATGGTGACAGCATAATGATTATCAAAAAATTTTTGGGCAAAACGGAAGAAGAGGCTGTGGAGGCCGCAAAAAAAGAGCTTGGGGAAGGTGTTGTCATCATGAATGTGCGACAGGTAAAACCCAAGGGACTTTTTGCCGCATTTAAGTCAAAGCAGATCGAGGTGACGGTGGCTCTGGAGGATGAGAGAGAGCCTGCAAGGCCGGTGCGCAGAGAACCGGATCCGAAGGCCGTGTTTAATATTGCTTCCGGTACACAGGGAAATGAGGATAAGGACGCGCTGGCGAGTCAGAGCAGCATCGAGAAAAAGCTGGACAGTCTGCAGACACTTCTGGAGAGCCAGCTCAGGCAGAGCGAGAGCGCAGAAAAGAGCGATCGGGCTGCCGAGGAGCAGGAGAACGGGGAGGAGGGCGACAAGGCGGCAGCCGAGAAGAGCCCGGAGCAGGAAAAGGATGATGAACAGGAAAAGTTTATCCGTCTATTATATAACACTATGATAGAGAATGAGGTGGCAGAGAAATATGCCAATCAGATACTGGAGGATGTGGATAAAAACAGAAAGCCTAACACTCCCTTCGACTATATCCTTGCCAACATTTATCAGAAGATTATATTAAAGTTCGGCAAATCCGAGGGTATCCAGCCTGCGGACAAGGGGCCCAGAGTGGTGTTCTTCATCGGACCTACCGGTGTGGGCAAGACCACCACGATAGCAAAGCTTGCCAGTAATTTTGCGGTGGAGGAGAAGAAGAAAACAGCCCTGCTCACTGCGGACACCTACCGCATCGCGGCGGCAGAACAGCTTCGTACCTACGCTCAGATTCTGGAAGTGCCTTTTCGGGTGATATACAGTCTGGAGGAGTTTCAGACGGCGGTGGAAGCATTTAAGGAATACGACTATATTTTTGTGGACACCGCGGGACACTCGCATCAGAACGCGGAGCAGCTTGAGCAGATGAAGAGTTATCTGGAGGTTTTGGGGGACAAGGTGCAGACTCAGGTCTTTCTGGTGCTCAGCGCTACCACGAAATACAGGGATTTGTTGAAGATTGCAGACAATTACAAGGAGATAGCAGACTATCAGCTGATTTTTACCAAACTGGATGAGACGACAACAATGGGAAATCTTTTGAACTTGAAAATTCACGCTGATACGCCGATTGCGTACATTACTTGTGGACAAAACGTACCAAACGACATCGAGAAATTCAACCCGCAAAAAACTGTAAAGCAGCTTTTGGGAGGTAAAGCTTGATGAGTATGGGAGCCGGTTAAGGAGGCCGTTTATATGGATCAGGCGGAACAATTACGAATCATAAAGGCAAACCGACAGTCCCGGCCGTTGGCCAGAGTGATTACGGTCACCAGCGGTAAGGGCGGCGTGGGTAAGTCCAACACTGCCATCAATCTGGCTATCTGGTTTCGCAAGCTGGGGAAGCGCGTGATTATTCTCGACGCCGATTTTGGACTTGCAAATATCGAGATTATGTTTGGTGCGGTTCCCAAGCACAACCTTTTTGATTTGATTTATCAGGGAAAAAATATTCGGGATATCATCACCTGGGGCCCCCTGGAGGTAGGATTTATCTCCGGCGGCTCAGGGATTGCGGGTATGTCCAATCTCAGCAGGGACTATCTGGATTATATCATACAGAATCTGACGGAGCTGGATGCCATCGCGGACATTATCGTGGTGGACACAGGCGCGGGCATCTCGGACGCGGTGTTGGAGTTTCTGGTTGCCAGCGGAGAGATTCTTCTGGTGACTACGCCGGAGCCGACATCCATCACGGATTCTTATTCGCTTTTAAAAGCGCTATATCGGCATCCTCGTTTTAAAGAGTCGGACACAAAGGTAAAAATGCTGGCCAACCGTGTGGGGAAGGAAGCGGAAGGACATAATTTATTCAATAAACTGAATACTGTGGTGACCAGATACTTAAAGATTCCCATGACCTATCTGGGCAGCATCCCGCAGGATCCGCTTCTGGCGCAGGCCGTGATGCAGCAGACGCCCATATCTTTGCAGAATCCGGGGGCCAGATCCGCGCAGGCCTATGAGCGCATTGCCCGCAGGCTTTTGGATAAGGAAGAGGAACAGCGTCAGCCCAGGCGAGGCATGGCAGCATTTTTTTCACACATAATATCAAGAAATTAAAATATTAAGAATTAAATAGGGGAGATATGGCATGATTTCAAAGTTTATTTCGTTGGGGGACAGAATTGAACTGCGGGAGGTTGATCGCAGCAGAATTGCGGAGGATGAGAGTCAGAGAGTCTATTACAGTACGGTGCATGAGATTTTATCCGAGGACACTCTGGAAATCACTATGCCTCAGGAACAGACAAAGCTGATTCTGCTTCCGGTGGACAGTGAGTATGATCTGGTATTCTACGGAGATACAGGACTGTATCAGTGTTTTGCGCGCATTGTGGACAGATACAAAAGCAATAATATTTACATACTGCGGGTGGAGCTCACCAGCAATCTGAGGAAGTATCAGCGTCGGGAGTACTATCGTTTCAGCTGTGCGCTGGAGATGTGTGCCAGAAGTCTGGAGGAGGAAGAACTGCAGGCGGTGGAGCGTATGAGTCCTTCTCTGCTGCAGCCGGGGCTGCCTCTGCGTCGCAGTGTCATCGTGGATATCAGCGGCGGGGGACTGCGTTTTATGTCCGGACAGAAGTATGAGACGGGCAGTCTGATTTACTGTAGTTATCATCTTTTGAAGGGGAAGGAAATCAAAAAATATGAGATAATCGGAAAAGTGCTGGCGGTGAGCGAGCTGGAGCACCGTCCGGGGGTCTTTGAGCATCGGGTGCAGTATTATAATATGGATGTGGAGACCCGTGAGGAAATCATAAGGTTCATATTTGAAGAAGAGCGCAGGAACCGCAAGAAGGACAGAGTATAGTGAGTAGAGAAAAAAAGAGGGTGATATGATGAATCAGACAAGCACCACAAAAAAAGTTCTGGTTGTAGATGACTCTGCACTTATGAGAAGCCTGTTTTGTGCTATAATAAACAGTGACAAGAGATTTGAAGTGGCGGATATCGCAGTGAATGGTGTGGAGGCGTTGGAGTTTCTGCAAAAAAAGTCCTACGATGCCGTGGTTATGGATATCAGTATGCCGATGATGGATGGTCTGCAGCTTCTCAGGGAACTGCGTAAAAGAAAGATTGCCGCCAGAGTCATGGTGGTGAGCAGTCATACATACGAGGGTGCGAAGATTACGATGGATGCGCTGACGCTGGGGGCGCTGGACTTTTTGCAAAAGCCCGGGCCAAAGACTGACAAGGCGCTGTTCCGCGAACGCTTTTTGGAGATTCTGGAAGTGGTGGCAAGCGGTGCATATCCTGATTTTAACTCCCTGCAGGATGCGGAGCAGGCTCAGAAAGCGGGCGGGGAGCAGAGCGTCAGGGAATCTTTGGGCAGCGGTTCAGGTTCCAAGATAGTGGCCATAGCCAGCTCCACGGGCGGGCCCAGAGCCCTGCAGTCTGTGATACCATATCTGCCTGAAAAGCTGGATGCGCCGGTTCTTTTGGTGCAGCATATGCCCAAAGGATTCACCGCGTCTTTGGCGGAACGCCTGAATGAGTTGAGCAAGGTATCTGTGAAGGAGGCTGTCGAAGGCGAGGAGCTAAAGAAGGGTACGGTGTATGTGGCCATGGGCGGACAGCACATGACAGTGACCTGTTCCGGTGCAGGCAGACATGTCATCCACTATACTGACGAGCCGCCCAGAGAGGGCGTCAAACCCAGTGCCAATTATATGTACGAATCTCTTGCGGACAGTAAATTTGACCATATCATCTGTGCGGTGATGACCGGTATGGGAGCCGATGGCACAGCGGGAATCCGTTCTCTGCGCAAGGCGAAGGATACTTATGTGATCGCGCAGAACAAAGAGACCTGCACCGTGTACGGCATGCCTAAGAGCGTGGTGGCGGCAGGCCTGGCAGACACAGAAACTCCGTTGGAGCAGATTGCCCAGAAGATTGCCCAGTGTACGGGCACGCGGTTTTTCTGAGGCTGTGTGGCGAAAATTGCTGCGTAAGATAGAGTAAACATAGAAAGTGAAGAGACCGAGAGCCGTTTGCGGCAGAATGGAGGAGAGTATGGACGTAAGTCAATATCTTGAGATTTTCTTGGATGAGGCCAAGGAGCATTTGCAGAATCTGAATACGCAGATTTTGGATCTGGAGGCAGATTCAGAGAACATGGACACCATCAATGAGATTTTCCGTGCGGCTCATTCCCTGAAAGGTATGGCCGGCACCATGGGGTACAAGAGGATGCAGACCCTGACTCATGATATGGAAAATGTGTTCTCCGAGGTGAGAAACGGCAATATCAAAGTGCAGCCAGAGCTGATTGATGTGCTTTTTCAGTGCCTGGATGCTCTGGAAGAGTATACTGATAATATTCAGGCTACGGCGGATGAGGGAACTAACGACAATGAGCCGCTGATTAAGCTGCTGGGCGATATTTTAAAAGCCGGAGGGAAGGTGGATGCCTCCGCACAGGCCCCGAAAGCCAGCGCTGCCGACAAGAGTTCGGAGAGCGATAAAAAGTGGAACGATATTGTGCTGGATGACTCTCAGATTCATGTGATTACGGAGGCTGAAAAGGCGGGCAAGAAGGCATACGGCCTGACTGTGACTGTGCAGGAGAGCTGTATACTGAAGGCGGCGAGAGCATTTCTTGTGTTCAAGTCCATCGAGGAGAAGGGTGAGATTATCGTCTCCAATCCCAGTGCACAGGATGTTGAGGACGAGAAATTTGATAAGGATTTCACACTGATTGTGTTGACAGATGTAGAACTGGACGAGCTGATTAAGGCGGCGGAGGATGTGTCCGAGATTGAGGGCGCAGTGGGCGCAGCACTGGTGATTGAGGAGACCAAAAATTACCGGCCTATGGATGACGCTGCGGCTTCAGCAGCTCCCGCAGCCGAGATTGCTCAGGCGAAACCGCCCGCAGTGGTGGAGGAGAAACCTCAGACGGCTCCTGCGGCAGCAAAGCCCAATGAGAAAAAGCCTGCTACAGGCAAGCCGGTAGTAAACCGCACTGTGCGTGTGGATATCGAGAAGCTGGATGTGCTGATGAATCTGGTGAGCGAGCTGATTATTGCCAAGAACTCTCTGGTGTCTGCGTCCGGACAGGAGCAGAATACCAACTCAGGATTCAATGAGCAGGTCGAGTATCTGGAGAGCGTCACCACCAATCTTCACGAGTCCGTGATGAAGGTGCGTATGGTGCCTATTGAGAGTGTTGTAAGTAAATTCCCCCGCATGATCCGCGACTTGTCCAAGACCTTGAACAAGAAGATGGAGCTGTATATGTCAGGTGAGGAGACCGAGCTGGATCGTACCGTGGTGGATGAGATCGGCGACCCGCTGATGCATTTGCTGCGCAATTCTGCAGACCATGGTCTGGAGGATGCCAACCTGCGTATCCAGAGAGGGAAGCCTCCTGTGGGTTCTATTTTCCTGGATGCTTATCAGGACGGCAATAATGTCGTGATCGAGGTGCGCGACGATGGTAACGGCATCGATGTGGAGGCCGTTAAGAATAAGGCTATTGAGAGAGGAAGCATCACTCCGGAGCAGGCTGTCAATATGAGCGAGAAGGAGATTATCAATCTTCTGTTCCTGCCCAGCTTTTCCACTGCCAAGAAGGTGACGGACGTCTCGGGACGCGGCGTGGGACTGGATGTGGTGAAGTCCAAGATTGAGTCGCTCTCCGGCGAAGTTGAAGTGAAGTCAAAGCTGGGAGAGGGAAGTACATGGACCATCAGACTTCCGCTGACACTGGCTATTATCCAGGCGTTGATGGTGGTTGTGGGAGACGAGAAATATGCTATTTCTCTGGGCTCCATTCAGGCCATTGAAGATATTCTTCCCACAGACATCAAGCTGGTGGAGAATAAGGAAGTGATTAATCTGCGCGGCACGGTCATTCCTCTGATCCGTATGAATCATTTGCTTGATATCGAGAGCAACAGAGATGAGGAAGAAGGTCTGATCGTGGTCATCGTGAAAAAAGGTGACAAAACGGCAGGACTGGTTGTGGACGAACTGCTGGGGCAGCAGGAAATTGTTATCAAGTCTCTGGGCGCTTACATTAAACAGTGCAAGTTTATCAGCGGCGCAACGATTCTGGGCGACGGCGAGGTGGCATTGATTCTGGATGCCAATGCGTTACTGTAAGGAAGGAGAAGCATACATATGGATCAGCTGAGCATCAAAAATGAAGTCGTGAAAGCGAATGAGATTGCAGGCCCCGCGGAGGAGCGTTTTCAGTTCATAGTCATCCGCCTTGGGGAAGAACAGTATGGCATTGATATCCGCTATATTGACAATATCGTGAGAATGCAAAACATTACCAGGGTACCCAAGGTACCCGCATACTTAAAAGGCGTGATCAATCTGCGCGGTGAGGTGGTGCCTGTAATCAGCATCCGCCTGAAGATGGGACTTCCCGCAGATGAGTACACCAGAGCCACCAGAATCATCATTTTGAAGAGCGAGGCCGTGGGTAATCTCGGTATTGTGGTAGATGAAGTCCGGGAAGTGGTTACTCTGGCCGACAGCGATATTGAGAGGGCTGCCCATGAGGTTAAGGATAATGTGGCGAGCTTTATCAACGGTATCGGCAAGAATGGCGGCGAGCTCATTTCGCTGTTGGATTTGAATGCAATCACAATTGAGGAGAATGCATAAAGTAGTTAGAAGGAGATCAATATGAGCAATATCAGTCTTCAGAAAGTATCCGAGACTTATGTGGATGTGCTGAGAGAGCTGGGCAATATTGGAGCCGGCAATGCCATGACGGCACTGTCTCAGATGTTGGGCTGCAAAGTGGATATGAGAGTCCCTCAGATTCAGCTCCTGGAGTTTAAGGATGTCGGAGCCGTGATGGGCGGTGAGGAGCAGATCATGGCAGGGGTGTATCTGGGCGTTGAGGGAGACATTACCGGCAGTATGATGTTTCTTATGGAACAGGGCAGTGCAAGACATCTGCTGGGCAAGCTGATGATGGGAATGATGCCGGGAGAAGGCGCATTTACGGAGATGGAGCTCTCCGCCATGATGGAGGTGGGCAATATCATCACCGGCGCTTATCTGAATTCACTCTCGGCCATGACCAATCTGAAAATACTTCCCACGCCACCGGAACTGGCGGTGGATATGGCAGGCGCGATTCTGAGTGTTCCCGCTATTGAATTTGGAATTATGGGGGATAATATCCTCCTGATTCAGTCGCAGTTTTTTGACGAGGTTGAGATTAATGGATATTTTATCCTCATACCTGACCTGGATTCTTATGGAAAGATTCTCGGTTCTCTGGGAATGTCTATAGACTAAGCGTT
>JAIDDH010000027.1 GCA_029055435.1 Acetatifactor sp. | reverse complement strand
ATTGTAGGATTGTCCGTATAATGCCGCCCGCAAAAAAGCTGCCCGGTCAAAATCAGAACCGGGCAGCCATCGTACTCCTGTTTCCGCTGCTTAGCACTTAATCTCCAGATATCCGAGAAGCTTGCTCATATCATACTCCTCCAGCACACCCAGATTAGAATCATAGAATTTGCCATCATAGTGTACCAGATAATGGCAGAAACGTCCCATCTTCTCCATCATAATGCAGCATTTGGGCAGCACTGCATCGCGTCCCTCGGTGTAGTTGATGATATCCGTATGGTCGATACCATAATAATTCAGTGCAGAAATCACACGTCCCATGGTAGCCTGCCACTCTCTGCAGTCCATAACGGTGATTACCTCGGCGATGGTAACGCCGGCCAGCATCGCCACACAGGCCTGTCCGCACAGACCGTCCTCGGGCTGGATAATCACGTTCATGCTGTCAATCTTACGGACGGGATTCTCAAAGCTGTAGGGACTGTTCTGATCCATGCGGATCAGGGAACCGTTCACATGCAGCAGAATCTTATGGGGAACCCCCAGCTCCACACTCACTACTTCGGCGTCAGGAATATGTATCTCATAATTACCCTTCTCCCGGGGCAGAAGCTCACAGTCGATAATCTTGTTGTCCAGAACCACGTCAGCCTTGATTACTTCGCGCTGCTTGCAAACCTCCCAAATATTAAAGGGAATCTGAATCATATATCCCTTGTCTTTCTTCTCAATTGCAGACTCAAAAAAATATCTCATACTTCCTCCGTTTCTGTCCGTCTGCCCTGATGTCAGATCGGCTGATTTCTCAATTATTACCTAGTACATTGATTGTATCAAATATTCTCCTGCTTGGAAACAGTTTTCTCACAAGTTTTTCAAGTTTTTTCTCTTGTATTCCTTCGGCGTACACCCCAGTCTGTCACGGAAACACTTTCCAAAATAGCTGGACTGATCGAATCCTGTCAACACGGCAATCTCGCTGACCTGCCTGTCCGTGTGGAGCAGAATATCCACCGCTTTGGAAATCCTGTAATCTATAAGGTATTTGTAGGGAGTCGTATTCAGACTCTGCCGGAAACACCTAAGGCACTCCGACTTGCTCACGTCCGCGCTGGCCGCAAGCTCCTCCAGCAAGACCTCTTCCCTGTAATGCTGCGCAATATAATGCAAAAATTTCTGCATGCGCTGCATACGCACCTGCGCCGCAGACCTGCGCTTCGGGGCAGAGCGCTTTGAATTTTTTCTGGAGTCCGCAGCACTGGGAATCGCAATATTTTTCTGCATCTCCAGCCACAGAGACGAAAGCCGGACCAATACCTCATAAGGATACCACATGGTTTTCTGCGCCTCCAGTGCAGAGAGCTCTCTTAAATATAAAAGCACCCGCTCATGCCATTCCTCACCCTCGCGGAACACATAGACCGGCAGCTCCTCTCTGGCCACCAGACGATCCGCCAAAGCCTTCGCAGGGCCTCCCGGATAAAATTCCAGAAAACAGGAGGGGAACAAAAAACTGTCGCAGCGGCCGACTCCCGCCACAGCCAGCAGATACGCCACATCCCGATTGATAAAGATGCCCTCTCCCGCCTGAAGAACCACTGTCTGATCCAGCGTGCGAACCTCGACAGTCCCTTCCCACACATAGACAAACCGAAGATTTTCATGCCAGCGCATCACCGAAAAGTTCCTGTCTCCAAAATCCTCCGGCTCCCGGATAATCCGTTCAACCCAATAGGGAAAATCCTCTGTGTGTAAAATTACCGAACCTCCCGCCTCTCTCTGCATCCTGTCGCCCCATCTTCTTTGGATATATCCTTATGTTTTCGTGATATTTAGTGCCTGATTTTTTCCAAAATGTGCGATTTTATTATATTACATGTCAATTAACGCGTCAACATCCATCATCTGCGGGCAAAGACCTGTCTATCCGGTTCCGAATGTCCTGCATCTGATAATCCAGCGCTTCTATGGAATCCGCACAATTTTTCAACTGCCGCACGATTTCCTCGGTATTATCCACATGCTTCTTATATTTCAGCTTGTGCTCCAGACTTGCCCAGAAATCCATGGCAATGGTGCGAAACTGCACCTCCACCTTCATATATTTTTTCTCCTGAAGCAAAAAGATCGGCACATTCAGAATCAGGTGCAGGCTCCGGTAGCCATTAGGCTTGGGATTCTTGATATAATCCTTCCTGCTCAGCAAAACGACAGCGCCCTGCCGGACGAAAAGCTCCGCCAGACGATAGATATCATCCGGGAAGGAACAGATCACACGAAGCCCCGCCACATCTGACAGATTCTCCTGGATACTCTCCACTGTGACGGGATACCCCTTCCGGCGCAGCTTCTCATAAATGCTCTCCGGGGATTTCAATCTGCTCCTGATAGACTCCACAGGATTCCTGTGGTATTCCTGTGAGAGTTCCACATTCAGCACCTGAAATCTTGTCTCAACCTCCATGATAGCGGCCTGATACTCCATCATCAGCCTGTTAAAGGACTTTTCCTCTCTGAGCTTTTCCGCCTGCATGCGGATGATCTCCTTCTGTCGCTCCAAGGTCTGAGCCTGCTCTTCCACCTTCTGCTCCAGCCGGTTCTTATAGTCGAACAACTCTATTGTGTTTCGGATGCGATTTTTAATGATGGAGCTCTCAAAAGGCTTATGGATAAAATCCAGCACACCCATCTCAAAACATCGATTTTCCACCTCGGATTCCTGCTCGCTGCTTATGATGAGCACAGGAATCTTCTGCATCCAGCCCTTCTCTCTGAGCGTTTCGATGACCACAAAACCGTCTGCTTTCGGCATCTGCAAATCAAGTAGAAGGGCTGCCGTCTCTCTGTAAGCCCCCTGCAGCTTCTGCAGCGCCTCCTCGCCGTCCTCCGCCGTCTCAACCACGTATTCATCCTCCAGCATATTGCGCAGCAATTCGCGGTTCAGCTCCTCGTCATCCACTACCAGTATCCTTTGCATATCGTCCCCCTGTATCTTCAGTTCTTTCCCCATTTGATAAAACAAATGCCCCAGATATATTATATTCCTAAAATGGGCATCCAGCAATCCATAATTGACTTTTGACGTCGGTTCCAGTTACGGTTCAGACTAAAATATTACGACTGCTATTTCAACAGTGTCAGCGGGAAAAGAAGGCCGGGGTGGTTCGGCAGGCGGGCAGCGATTGGGTGTTTTCTAATAGTGCGATTATAGTATCTTGCAATTTGCGGGTCGGTTCTAAGATGCATCCATGCATCATAGAACCTGAAATGCACATCCGTGTGCATTTCACCCTGGTCTCCGGCACGCACTATAAGAAAACGCACCAACCGCTGCCAAAGCCTCCCAAACCACCCCGGTCTTCTCCCCCCGACACCGACTGAAAATTCAATTATAATCTGAACCATTGTTAAGAAATGCACTGAACAGCCGATAAAACATATAGAACAACAGGAGGTATATGATCATATGAAAACTGATATGACTACCGATATGAAACAAATCATCAATTCCATGGAAAACAGTATCAAGCTGAGGAACCGGGCCAGAGCCGAAAGGAGAGCCGAGGAAGCGGAACAGAAGAAAAAGGAATTTGAAGAAAAACTGATGCGTGCCGCTGCCAGCAAAGTAGAGCTCGACGGCATGGCATCCAAAGTAAAAGGCGCCGAGGATGCTGTCCGCAGAGATCAGCTGCTGGGCCTGATGAGCAGTTTTTGAATTAATTTATAGACAAGGTAATATAAATATGTTACAATAAAATCCAGCTACAAGAAATAAATTAAGCAATTCTTGATATCCAATGAATATACTGGTGCATATACTATAAGAGACAGGAGGATTGTTATGCTGGCAGTAGAAGGTATGTTGGAAGCATTATCCAGAGAAGAAGGCACCGAGAATTACAAAAATTGTAACAATGACGAGGACTTTGGCGCGGTTCTGGAGGTCTGCGGCAATGGTGTACATATGCATAAACTCATGTATTCCGACGGGAAAGAGAGAACCTTTTCATTTGATGATTAATGACAATCAAGGAGACAATAGACACAAATGAGCCAGCCCTCACACACATACAAACTTTTATATTATGACATTATCGAGGAGTTGTTGTTTCAGATATGCAGCAACAATATAAATTACTGTGTACAATGCAAAATAGGGGGCGATGAACCCCCTATTGCAATTTGGAAAAACTTTGAGGCCTATAAGGCAAAGGCTCTGGAAAATATGGCCAGTTCCAGGCTGGATAGGCATAAACTGGCATCCTGCATATGCGGGGCCATTATCAAGACCAGACCTTTGACCGGATTCAAGGGAGCCAAAATCCTGAAGAACGCAAATGAAATCTTTGCGCTCTACGTTGGTTTGACTGTCCTGAAATATTATATGACCAACGATCTGACCAAACATCTGCAGAATACTGACCCCGAGCTTCGGATTAAAGTCAACAATTATCTGCGGGAGAACTTCAGCATGAAGCTGCCCTCCATGGCGGAAAATATATGCGATACTCAGGCATATGAGAAAAACTTATCCTATGCCCTCTACCGGACACATGAGACATGCCCTGTCACCGGCAAAGAATGTTTCCACTATGACATCTGGGCATACGCCAAAATCTTCTATCACCTTGAGATGTATAATCGGGAAGCGCTGCAGAAGCTGTATCAGGAGTACATGCACTCACTTTGAGAACATCACCTTCTCGCTGTTGAACAATCTGGTGAGTACCCAGGACAGTGCACCTGCACAGAGCAGATTTACCACAATCGTCACCCCGATCTCCAGTGCTCTGCCGGAAAACGAGAAAATCCCATGTATGCAAAGCACACTGTTGTAAATCGGTATCAAAAACCACCCCAGACTTCTCTCCCCGCCGCCGCTGAACATTGGAGTCAGGCTGATCACCATCACAATGATCATCAACGGTGATACCGCCGTGGAGGCCTCCTTGATACTCTTGGCAAAAGCAGAAATCACAGAAATCAGAGACACCATCACCAGTACCGTCGTCAATATCAATCCCAGAAGCATCACATAGTCAACAATCCCATAGACCGCAGTGTTCATGCCGTTTTCCGCCCCTCCCAGCATTTTGGGCAGAGCCGACATTGTGCCAAGGAAGCTGGAGAGACCGGACAGCAGGGCAATACAGCTCAGACTGATGATTTTGCCCAGCGCCAGTGCGCTCCTTTTCATGGGCGTCACCAAAAGGGTGGCAATGGTTCCCCGCTCCTTCTCTCCGGCGATCGCCTCCGGGGCAACGGCGACACAGCCGCTGAACATAAAACTCATCAGCAGCATAGGAAGAATCATGGCAAAAATCTGACCCGCCACATCCTTTTCAGTCGCCAGATCATAGCTCGCATCCCCGGCATTGACATCAAACCTGTTTGCCATGGAGGACTCATAATCATCCAGAATGTCCATAAGCAGACTGCGCAGCTTCACAGACTCGGATTCCGTGGAGTTATAATATATTTCTACATTGGGCGCAATCTCCCCGCTGTGTACATCATACGCCTCCACTCTGGCGACAAATTCTTTCGGAAAAACAATCAGCACATCCGCACCCTTATCCTGAATCTGTGTTTTCACCGCATCCGTCTCCGAATCGGAAATCTCCGTCCATCCGGCAGACAACTGCGCAAACAGCGGAGCCAGCTCCTCCGGCATATTCTGCATATATGCATTTGCCACATAAGTCTCGTCCGTCATGAACTCGCGCATCATCCCGGCCCCCATAAAGGAGTAGATCAGATAAATCAGCAGTCCCGGCATCAGTATCGTCGTGAATACCATTCTCTTATCCCGGAAAAAACGGGCAAACTCTTTTTTAATAATGGTAAGCATATTTTTCTTCATGCGATGCCACCCACCTTTTCTTCATAAATCTCAAAAAACCGGTCCTCCAGGCTCTTTCCCGCCGTGACCGCCTCCAGAGAATCACAGACCGCCATGTGCCCGTCCAGAATAATTCCCACTCTGTCGCATATTTTTTCGATAAGGCTGAAGATATGAGTGGACACAATGATGGTCTTGCCCTGTCCCTTCAAATCCACCAGAAAGTCTGTGACCACCTTGGCAGTCAAGACATCCAACCCGTTGGTGGGCTCGTCAAAGATAATGATATCCGGGTCATGCACCAGCGACACTACCAGCGAGACCTTCTGCTTCATGCCGGTGGAGAGATTCCCCACCTTGACTTCCGCAAACCGGTCAATGCCGAAGCGCTCAAAAAGTTCTTTCCTCCGGACTGCCTTTTCCTCCGCGGGGACACCGTGCAGATCCGCAAAAAAATCAAACAGATAATTGGGCGTAAAAAACTCCTCCAGCTTGAGCTCACTTGTCAGAAAGCCGATTTTGCCGCGCACCTCCTCGGGAGCGGCAAGCACGCTGGCGCCGTCTATGACGGCATCGCCTTCATCCGGCTTAATCAAAGTGGCCAGAATCCTCAGCGTCGTAGTCTTCCCCGCGCCATTGGGCCCCAGAAGGCCGAACACCTCGCCCCGGTAAGCCGTGAAGGATAGGTCGTCCAGCGCCACCTTCCTCTTCTCTCCGGTCTTCTCCAGCTTCTGCTGTCTGGCTGACAGCTTAAAAGTCTTCTTCAGGCCATGCACCTGCACTAACTCTTCCATATTATCTCTCCTCATCAGACCACAGATACACCAGCACACTAGCTATCTGCTTGTCTCAAAAAACGGAGAATCCTCCGGGAAATGCCCCTCAGAATTCTCCGTCGCCATATCTTTTTATTTACCTACTATTTAGCCAAATTATCCTAAATTCACCAGCCGGATACTACAGCCGACTTTTTCTTTATCTGAATCTGAATCTACCTTTTCCACCCGTGTGGCCTCCACTGTGATAGCCAGACGTTGCCCCTTGCTGACAGCGGTAAAACGGATGGTATCTCCCGTCTGTATTCTGCCACTGGGAACCTGTATCAAGAGCCCTATGGAGCTCATATTCAGCAATAGTATCTCAAATCCTCCGGGAAGCTTTCCCTCCCCCGGCCGGCTGACAAATTCCACCTCGCCGCGGATATTCACCTGATAGCGCACTGCCTGTCTTTCATCCCGGCCTCTACCCTCGGAGAGCCGAATAAAAGTTTTCCCTTCCGCCTGTGCCCTGATGACACCCTGACTCTCACAGAGACCATTTGCGCTGAAAATCAACGCACTGATCGTGGTGCCTTCCTTCAGGGTAATCTGATCAGTGTCAAGCGTAAGCTCACTGGCCTCGGCATCATATGCGGCAATTATGGTATCCGCCACCGTCTCTCCTGTCCTGGTATCCCGAATCACAATTCTATGATTCCTCAAATCTTCACTCAGGCGCATTCCTATCCTCACCACCCACAGAAGCTTTTTACAAATTTTGTGCCCCAAGATCATATTCCGACAAAAGCTTTGCCAGAAGTCTGAAATAGGGAAGATGCGTGCGATTCCATGTCATACTGTTCTTGACAAACTCAAGACTCAAAGTAGCATCCACCCCGTTTTTGTCCTTGAATCTCACATGGACAAACGAAATGATTCCCTGCTTTTTCAACTTTTCATACAGCGTAGGACTGGAGCTCTCAAAACGTCGCACATTATCCACAACCACCACGCCGGTCTCGTCATATAGCTTCGTCAGCGCGGGAACTGTCAGATAATCCCTTGTGGCTTCCACCACATCTCTGGACAATCTGTTTGCACCGGCCATGCCCACCAGCATCCTGGGATGTCCCACATACAGAAGGACTCTCTGGATATTCAAGTTCAATGCCACATCGTCCAGAAGTTCATCCAGCGGATATGCCTGTCCGGTATAGACTCTGTCCTGCATGGCGCATATCAGCTCGGCCGGAGACATATTGCCTCGGCTGTTCAGTGTATTCACGGACATCTTATTATTTCTGATATCCTCCAATGTTCCGTGCTTATCTCGATTGTAAATGATATATCTGTTGCGTCCCTTCTCCTTCGCTCTGTAGAGGGCAAAGTCAGCCAGGAAAAACAAATCCTCATAATTGTCCGCATCCTTGGGATAAGCGGCGCAGCCGATGGAAAGCGTGATAGAGATATCCTCGCCGCTCTGCGTCTTCACAAAACTGGATGCCACACCGTTTTTGATGCTCCGCAGGCGCTCGCGCATGGTCTCCATATCATAAGCGTCATAGAAGATAACCAGAAATTCATCTCCGCCGAACCTTCCCACGAGACCATCCTCACGGACCTCATTCTGTATGATGCTGGCGGTTCTCTTCAACACCTCATCACCCATCATATGACCATACACATCATTGACCTTCTTGAAATAATCGATATCGATGATGGCAATCGTCACATTGCCCGTTTTTTTCACATCCACGGTATTGACGGCAAGATTGGAAATCTCTGCCTTGGTCAGCACACCTGTGAGATAATCTCTCTCCATGGCGCGCTTGGTCTCCACAGAGTCCACTGACCGCTCATTCCAGAAATGGACATAACCGGTAGAATATATATGTTGACCGTCCTCGTAAAAGGACATCCCCTTGAGCAGGGTGAATTCTGTCTCCCGAATATTCAGGATATCTCCCGGAATATTGATGGTGAAATACTCCTTTCCGCTGCCCAGAGCCGCAAGCAGCTCCTCCGCTTCCTTTGCGTTCTTATCATCTATACGCTTGCGGAGCTTCTGTTCAAACTCTGCAAAAGACATGGACAGCACATTCTGTTCAAAATGTTCCACCGCATAAACTCTCACATTGTCTGCTTCCACCTCATACTCAAAAAGGTAATCGCCGTACAGACCCAGAATATTATTCTTCTTGTCCACCTGATAGCGGTTCTGTTTCTCCCACTCCTGTATCTCATCCAAAGGAATCATCTTGATGTCCACCAAAGCCCTATCCTTTGAAGAAAATATCGCCATATAATTTTTGGACTCGCCTTCTTCCGTGAGCATTGTCAGGAGCGCATTCCTACTGGTCTCAATATACTCTGAAAGCCGCCCTGCGTCCGCCGGATCCATCAGCTTATCAAAACCACTGTACAGCCTGCTCCCTATAAAAGCATAAAAAGCTGTGCTGGCAGAGATAACATCATATGTATTTCTGTTGATTTTTACTTCGTAGACATTTTTGCTTTCCATAGAAACTTACTCCACTCTCTCAGATTTGAGTTCCTAATTTCGGAAGACAGACACTATAGCCTCTCACACATGAAAGGCTAGATTCATGTTCATTTTACTATATTTAGAATATTTTTGCAATGAAAATATTTTTAGTGTTTCCCCATCTTAAAATGCTAAACTAAATGACATTGAATCCGACTCATTGAAAGGTAACAGTTTCCCCTACAATCGGAATTTTTCCGACTATCCAGCCCAGAAACATGCCAATCACAAAAATACCCACTGTCATCACCGGGATGGACAACAATACCGGATACGCGGTCACCTTGATGCCCACTAAATTCAATTTTTCAATACAAAAGGGATGTATCATGTATACAAAGAAAGTACTTTTTGCCATGTTCCTCACTAATCTGGAATCTGTCAGGCACTGCGGCACTTCCATATGTTTACATAACACAAACACAGCGGCGCTGAGGATCAGTATATTGAGATTACTGGGCAGAAACCAGTGGTCGTCATAAGACTCGGTGGCCCTGCAGTCTACAATGGTCTTAACCATGGTAAAGATAAGGGCTCCAAGGCCGGAGATATACAACACCAACCTTCCGCCTTTGGGAATAGATATCTTATTCAGGAAATAACCGCCCAGGAAATAACCGATATATCCTGTCAGCATATATAAATGCTGGGCTGTCACCCAGGCCAGCAACATGCCTCCCGCAAGCCCGGGAAATACCGTTACGACCAAAAAGCGTACAATTACCCACAAAAGCAGAAAATATCCCATGACTCGGATGTCTTCACATACCTTTCTGAAAACAGGAAGCAACAGATAAAAACCAAGCAGATCCAGCAGGAACCACATATGACCATGCCCCATTACCAGCCGTGTCACGGCATCTGACCACATTTTCCGATCCACACTGTCAAAACCATTCCGCAGTCCATTAAAGATTACACTCTGAAAGGCATAGAAAAGAGACCATATATAAAACCCTGCCACCAGCCTGAATATTTTCAACGCCCACTTTTTGACCGGCAGTTCTCTGTCCGGGTCCAGAAGAAAAAGACCGCTCAGCATAAAAAATACCGGTACCGCAAATCTGGTGAAACTGTTATAGACAGTCATAATCAGAAAGTTCCTGCTCTCCACACTCTCCACATACCAATAACTATTGGATACATGCAGCAACACTACCGCAAAACAGGCTATGATACGCAGCAAATCGTATTTTACTATTCTATGCACTGTTTAAATCTGTTCCTTTCTCGTATCTCTTCCCGTCAAGCCATGGCAGCCACACGCAAATTGACTATCAATACTCCTCCGCAATATCCAATTCTTCCTGCTCAGCCTGAATGGACAGCGCATAGCCCGGCGTGTGACGCAGATACATGAGCCAGTAACCGCAGCCCACAATCCCGGCTCCGCCCACAATATTTCCCAGGGTCACGGGAAGGAGATTCCTCAGCAGGAAACTTCCCCACGTCAATCCCTCCGCCGCAATGCCATACTCTGCCGCAGTGAGAATGCCCGCCACGCCAAAATAGATATCCGCGATGCTGTGCTCAAAACCGCAGAGCACAAAAAGCATCACCGGCCAGAAGCTCATAAGCAGCTTTCCGCTGACCTTTTTGGCCGCAAAGGCCGCCCAGACGGCAATGCACACTAATATATTACAGAGAATGCCGCGGATAAAAGCCTCCGGAAATGTCTGCGTTACCCTCGACATAGCCGCCGCCACCATCTTTTCCGCCAAAACACCCTCAAACAAGTCCGGCGTGTGCCCGTACACGACTAATACCGCTACAAAAGCCGCGCCGAGAAAATTGCCTGCAAACACCGCAAACCAGTTTTTCAGCATCTCAAAAAGCTTGATTTTTCTCTCTAACAGAGCGATAATGACAAGATTGTTGCCCGTAAAGAGCTCGCTGCCCGCCACCAGAACCATGGCCATGCCCGCAGGAAAGACGCAGGCCCCCAAAAGCTTCGCCACGGAAGGATTGGCGACTGTAGCCGAAGCCGTGGTGCAGGCAATCCCCGCAAAACCGATGAACATGCCCGCAAAAACGCCCAGTATCACCATCTTAAAGGCGGACAGACGCACCTTATGTATGCCTATTTCCACAAAGTTTCTGGCTATTTCAAGGGGTGAATGCATGAAAACTCTCCTTTCGCTCCTCATATTGTTCGTAAAAATCCCGCTCCCCGTCGTAGGGCGTCAGGAAAAAGGTCTGTAGTAACAGCATATTCAGCTTTTTCTTAAAAATGTCATCCTCCGTCTGTCTCAGGCGCTCCTCCACATCATTTAGAAGGTAGTGCCAGTCTGTGACAAACGCCCGATTCCGCTTCTGCATCGGAGTATCAATCCACTTGCTCACCTTTATTTTAGAACGGACAGCTCCGCATTCTTTCGTCTGCAGAAAATACCGGAAAACGCCATTCTCATAAAACCGTCCCAGCGGAAATATCCTGCAGATTCCCGGGCGCAGAGCATGAACAGAACATCTGCCCTGAGCATTCAGAAAAGCACAGGCTTCTCCCTCCCCACTCATCCTCAGATTGGGCAGGATATAACCGTCCACCACGCCAAGCTCGATCTCTTTGTCCAAAAAATCCGCAAAAGGTCTCCCGAGTCCCGTGGTCAGACGATACACGTCATAGGGGTCTAGCAGAATGGATTGGCCCATACCCCTGCAGCAGTCGCTGCAGCCCTCACATCCGCGGCAGTCCGCTCTCACCAGATCGTTGTCGTCAAATAGTCTGCCATCGGAGATATCCTCCAGACTCACATTACGCCTCATGCGGCTTCCTCCCCGGATTGAAGTCAAAAAGAGCCATATACCCTCCTTGATACACAGCTCTTTTTACATCATTGTTTATTTTGCTGCCATCTCGGCTTTAAGCTTCTCCGTCAGAGCGGGCAGAATCTTGTTCAAATCACCTACGATGCCGTAATCTGCCACATCGAAAATAGGCGCAGTCTCATCTTTGTTAATAGCGATGATAATATCGGATTCCTCCATGCCTGCCAGATGCTGGATTGCACCGGAAATACCGATTGCAAAATACACATTGGGACGAACAGTCTTGCCGGTCTGACCTACCTGTAAATCCTTGGATTTCCAGCCTGCGTCCACCACGGCACGGGAACAGCTCACAGTACCGCCGATGGCCTCTGCCAGATCATCCAGAAGCTTGAAGTTCTCAGGGCTGCCCACACCGCGGCCGCCGCTCACCAATATCTTGGCATCCATGATATCCACGGTATCGCTCACTGCCTTTACAACCTCCAGAATCTCCACATACTTATTGTCGGGAGTGAATCCGGGATTGAACTCCTCAATATTCGCCTTTGCGCCGGCCTGCTTTGCACGCTTCTGCATTACGCCGGGACGCACTGTCGCCATCTGAGGACGGAAATCAGGGCATGCAATGGTGGCAATCGTGTTGCCGCCAAATGCGGGACGGGTCATGAGCAGCTGATTGTGCTTCTGCTCCTTGCCGGGAATGGGATTAATAGGGAAATCGCCGATCTCCAGCTGTGTGCAGTCCGCAGTCAGACCGGTGTGAACTCTCGCGGAAACACGAGGGCCCAAGTCACGGCCGATAGCCGTCGCACCTACCAGAAAGATCTCCGGCTTATATTTCTCGATGACAGATGCCAATGCGTGAGCATAGGGCTCCGTCCTGTATTCCTTCAGTTCCGGGTCATCCACCACAATCACTCTGTCAGCGCCGTACTCGGCCAGCTCGTCTGCCAGTCCCTTCACGCCGCTTCCGATCAATACAGCAGTCACATCCGTGCCCAGAGTCTCAGCCAGGTCTTTTCCCTTGCCGATCAGCTCAAAGGCAATGCTGTTGATACAATTGTCCACCTGCTGTGCGAAGACATATACGCCCTTATATTCTTCTAAATTCATTGTATTTTCCTCCATCTGCTTAGATAACGTGCCTGTCTTTCAATTTGCCGACAATGTAGTCAACTGCCTCGGAGGGGTCCAGAGCCACTTTCTCGCCCGCGCCCTTCCGCACTTTATCGGAAGCCTTTGCAATCTGAGTGGGAGAACCCTTCAGACCCAGATTGGAATCCTCAACGTCTTTCAGATCAGCTCGGCCCCACACGGTAATCTCAGCCTCACAGGCGTCAAAAATACCGCCGGGCGTCATGTAACGGGGCTCGTTCAGCTCTGCCAGCGCAGTCACGAGGCAGGGCATCTTAGCCTTCAGCACATGATATCTGTCATCGAACTGGCGCTCCACGATAACGCTGTCGCCCTCCACCTTCAGATTCTGGGCATAGGAGATCACGGGGATATTCAGATGCTCGGAAATCTGGGGGCCAACCTGTGCGGTATCGCCGTCGATAGCCTGACGTCCTGTGATGATCAGGTCATATTCCATATTGCGCAGCGCTCCTGCCAGGGTCTGCGAAGTAGCCCAGGTATCGGCTCCGCCCAGCACTCTGTCGGTCACCAGAACGCCCTTGTCCGCTCCCATTGCCAGAGCCTCTCTGAGCACATCCTCCGCCTTGGGAAGACCCATGGTGAGCACGGTGACTTCAGCGCCGTACTGATCTTTTAATCTCAGCGCAGCCTCGAGTCCTGCCTTGTCATCGGGGTTCATAATTGTCATCATGGCAGCTCTGTCCAGAGTACCGTCGGGATTGAATTTTACGCCGCCCTTGGTATCAGGAACCTGCTTAATGCAAACAACGATTTTCATTGTATTTTCACTCCTTTATATTTGTCGGATTTTCCGGTTACTTAAGCAGCGCTGCGGAGATAACCATTCTCTGTACCTCGGAGGTGCCCTCATAAATCTCGGTGATCTTGGCGTCACGCATCATGCGCTCCACATCATACTCTCTGGTGTAGCCGTAACCGCCGTGGAGCTGGACAGCCTTAGTTGTAACTTCCATGGCCATCTCTGCCGCATAGAGCTTCGCCATAGCTGCTTCCACTCCGTAGGAGGTCTTGTGGTCTTTGGTATACTGATCCTTGGTGCAGGCAGCCTTATATACAAGGAACTGTGCAGCCTGTGCCTTGGTCGCCATATCGGCCAACTGGAACTGCGTGTTCTGGAAAGCGCTGATGGCTTTGCCGAACTGCTTTCTCTCCTTGGTGTACTCAATGGTTCTCTCCAGAGCGCCCTCGCCGATGCCGAGAGCCTGTGCAGCGATACCGATACGTCCGCCGTCCAATGTGTGCATTGCGATATTGAAGCCCTTGCCCTGCTGTCCCAGCATATTCTCCTTGGGAATACGGCAGTCCGTAAAAATCAGCTCATAGGTAGAGGAACCTCTGATACCCATCTTTTTCTCCTTGGTTCCGAAGGTGAAACCGGGAGTTCCCTTCTCCACGATGAACGCGGAAATCTCTTTGAAAGGTCTGCCCTTCTTCTCGGTGATGGCAGTCACGGCAAAAATCACATAAATGTCTGCCTCCTTGCCGTTGGTGATGAAAATCTTGGAACCGTTCACCACCCACTCGTCTCCATCCAGCACTGCCTTGGTCTGCTGACCCTGGGCATCTGTTCCGGCGCCGGGCTCGGTCAGTCCGAAAGCTCCGATTTTGCGGCCTGCGGCCAGATCGGGCAGATATTTCTGCTTCTGCTCCTCAGTGCCATAGGTGAGGATGGGATCGCAGCAAAGGGAAGTGTGAGCGGACACGATAACCGCAGTGGTACCGCACACCTTTGCCAGTTCCTCTACGCACATTGCGTAGGTCAGGATGTCACAGCCCTGTCCGCCGTACTCCTTGGGCACGGGGATTCCCATGAATCCGGCCTTTGCCATCTTCTCAACCGTTGCGCGGGGGAACTCCTCAGTCTCGTCAACCTCCTGCGCCAAGGGCTTTACTTCTTTCTCGGCGAACTCTCTGAAGAGGGTACGCGCCATTTCATGCTTCTTGCTCAAAGTAAAATCCATGATTTTTCTCCTTACTTTTATCTGTTTCTACATTATTTCTATCTATGCCTATTACTGAATCTATTACTTGCTGTAATCGTAGAAGCCCTTTCCGGTCTTGCGTCCCAGCTTGCCTGCACGCACCATCTTGCGAAGCAGCGGATGAGGGCGATACTTGGGATCGCCGGTCTCGTTCTGCAGAACCTCCATGATGGCAAGTACGATATCCAGACCCACCAGATCTCCAAGAGCCAGAGGTCCCATGGGATGGGATGCTCCCAGCTTCATAGCCTCGTCGATATCTGCCACGCTGGCAATACCGTCCGCATAGATGCCGATGGCCTCGTTGATCATGGGGATGAGGATGCGGTTCACCACGAAACCGGGAGCCTCCTTCACCTCCACAGGAGTCTTTCCAATCTCAACAGAGACTGCCTTGATCTTCTCAACCAGCTCAGCAGGGGTATTCTCGCCTGCAATCACCTCAACCAGCTTCATTCTGTCGGCAGGATTAAAGAAATGCATGCCGATCATAGGACGGTCAAGTCCTGCCCCGATCTCCGTGATGGACAGAGAAGAAGTATTGGTGGCAAAAATGCACTCAGGCTTTACGATTGCCTGCAGCTCCTTGAAGGTATCCTTCTTCAGCTGCATATTCTCGGGAGCAACCTCGATGACCAGATCGCAGTCCGTGCAGATATCCTTTAAACCGGTGGCAATCTTGGCCGCGATAGCGTCCGCCTTCTCCTGAGTGATCTTTTCCTTTCCCACCAGGAAGTTCAGATTCTTCAGAATCTTGGCCTTGCCGCCATCCGCAAACTCCTGCTTGATATCGCAGAGACATACCTCATAGCCATCCGTCATGGCAAATGCCTGCGCAATGCCGGAACCCATGGTTCCCGCGCCGATAATACCTACTTTCATCTTGCATCCTCCTTATGTTTAACAATAATGTTTTATCAAAGCAATCAGCAATTCTTAAAAGGTTCTTTCACCTTCTCCTTGTTCTTGTCGAGGAAAAATGCCATGCCGTATTTCTGATCCTCGGTCTCGAAGCAGTCACCGAACAGCTTCTCCTCGATGACAATGGCCGCATCCATATCCACATCCAGCCCCTCGTTGATGGCCTTCTTGCAGTTGCGCACGGCAATGGGGGCATTCTTTGCGATGCCTGCAGCCATCTTCTCCGCTGCGGGAAGAAGCTCTTCCTTTGCGTAAACCGCATTGACCAGACCGATCCTGAGCGCTTCCTCCGCCTTGATATTGCGCGCGGTGTAAATCATCTGCTTTGCCATGCCCACGCCCACAATGCGGGCAAGTCTCTGAGTGCCGCCGAATCCCGGCGTGATACCAAGACCCACCTCGGGCTGTCCGAACACAGCATTGTCGGAACAGATGCGGATATCACAGCTCATAGCCAGCTCGCAGCCGCCTCCCAGCGCAAATCCGCCCACTGCTGCAATCACGGGGATCGGGAAGGTCTCCAGCCTGCGGAACACATCATTGCCCTTTTTGCCGAAAGCTTCGCCTTCAGCCTTGGTCAAAGTGCTCATCTCACCGATATCCGCCCCGGCCACAAAGGATTTCTCTCCGGCTCCTGTGACAATCAGACAGCGCACCTCTTCCAGATTCACGCCGTCCAGCACGGCATTCAACTCATCCAGCACCTGGGAATTCAGGGCATTCAGCGCTTTCTCACGGTTGACAGTGATGATTGCGTAATCATTCTTTTGCTCATATAAAATATAATCCATCTCTACTATCCACTCCCATCTGCCCGCTATGGCAGGCGCCAGTCTTTATCTCAGCTTCTTATTCCAGCTTTTTATGTCAGCCTCTTATCTCAGTCCTCGATTTTCACGATGGTGGAGCAGCCCATGCCGCCGCCGATGCACAGGGTAGCCAGACCGGTCTTTGCGCCCTTCGCCTGCATCTCATGCAGCAATGTCACCAAAATACGGCATCCAGAAGCGCCCACGGGATGTCCCAGCGCGATTGCGCCGCCGTTGGGATTGAGCTGCTTATCCACATCAATGCCCAAATCCTTGCCCACTGCAACGGACTGTGCAGCAAATGCCTCGTTTGCCTCGATGATATCAAAGTCCTCAATCTTCATGCCCGTCTTTGCCATCACCTTCTTCGTGGAAGCAACAGGGCCGATACCCATAACCTCAGGACGAACGCCTGCCAGCGCGCCTGCGACAAAAGTAGCCATAGGCTTCACACCCAGCTCCTTCGCCTTCTCCTCGCTCATCACCACGATGGCTGCAGCGCCGTCGTTGATGCCGGAGGCATTGCCCGCAGTCACGAATCCGTTCGGATTGATAGGGCGAAGCTTTGCCAGACCCTCCATGGTGGAACCTGCTCTGGGGCCCTCATCGGTGTCAAATACTATGGTCTCTTTCTTTTTCTTAACCTCTACGGGAACGATCTCTGCCTTGAAGGCGCCGCTCTTCTGTGCAGCCTCAGCCTTCTGCTGGCTCTTCAGCGCAAACTCATCCAGCTCCTCGCGGGTGAGCCCCCACTCCTCGCAGATATTGTCCGCGGTCTTAATCATATGATAGTCGTTAAAAGCATCCCAGAGGGCATCCTTGATCATGGTGTCCACCAGTGTGCCATTGTTCATTCTGTATCCGTAACGCGCCTGAGGAATCGCATAAGGAGCCATGGACATATTCTCCATACCGCCTGCCACAACGATATCCGCATCCCCTGCCATAATCATCTGTGCAGCCTGATTCACACAGTTGAGGCCGGAACCGCACACCACATTCATGGTCACAGCGGGCACCTCGATGGGAAGGCCTGCCTTGATGGAAGCCTGACGAGCCACATTCTGTCCAAGACCCGCCTGAATTACGCAGCCCATGTAGACCTGATCCACCTGCTCGGGAGCAACGCCCGCTCTGTTCAGAGCCTCCTTGATTACAATAGCGCCCAGCTCCGCAGCGGGGGTCGTGCTCAAAGTTCCGCCCATCGTACCGATTGCTGTGCGGCATGCTCCTGCCAATACCACTTTTTTAGCCATTTTCCTTCTCCTCCACAATTTGTTGTTCGTTGATTCTCTGTGTTTTACCGATTGTTATTTTTTTATCATAGCCACTGATTGTAAGTGTATCATAAATATAATGGATTTGCAATGGATTTTATAAAATACTTCGTCAATTAGTCCAGTTTCATCTAAAATATTGCGGGTGCTGCTTAAGTAGGAGCGGTTGAACAGTTATACCCATCACAAAAGAGAGCAGCTTTTTTCTCCTGAAAAATGCTGCCCTCCACTGTAATTGCCACCCAATATGGTTATGTCTCCGTTTTATTCCACGCTGCCCGAAAGGAATTCCAGCCAGAAATTCTTTGATGCCACAAATCCCAGCGCCGCATCGCTGTAGTATTCCCGTACTTTCTCCCTATCCGGTGCAAAACCTGCAAAAATCTTTTTGACGAGTTCCGCCTGATCGTCATTTGCCAGCTTCAGCTCCCATGCTGTCGTGCCGTCCGCATTGTGGCAGGTGATTGATTCCCTCGCAAAAAATGTGACATAAATTTTATTATCCTCAGGATTCCTCGCCGACACAATCCGGTCTATTGTAGGAATCTGCGCCCTTCCCCTTCCGCTGTTCATCAGATCCCAGAAAGACGTACCGGACGATTCTTCCGGTTCTTTCCGGTAAGCGCTCAGCTCATTATAAAGTTTGTCCAAATCCTCCGTAAAAAAGCTTTCCGCAAACCAACCCTGTTGCCGGAGCAGTTCATTCTCCATCGCCTGCTGTATCAGTTCCAGCCAGTTTACACGGAGCGTATCATAATTCTCCTTGCCCGTGACATTGTCCACTGCTTCGGTTTCCTCCAGACGGTTTCGCAGGCTGTTATAAGTCTGCCATGCACCATCGGGAGCCATCGTCTTGCCATTCTGCGCATCAATATAGTTCAAGAGTGCAAACATCTCCAGCTCCGTGGCATTCTCAGGATCCACCTCATTTATATTGATCCGATAATCTTTCCGATTTTCTCCGCTGCCCACCTGCACCAGCACCACCGGATTCTCCACCGTAGAGCTTTTATCAATGCGGGCGGACATAGTCTCCTCGGTGCCCCGCACAAAACCCAATCCGATAATCCCGCTGGTGGAGGAAATCTCTCCCATCCGCAGGCTGAGCCCGGAGAGACATGCGCTGTACCCGGCATACTCATAGCTGCTCTCCACTGTCTCTGTGACACTTGTCCGAGTGAAGGCATCACGACTGCCCGCTCCTTCTGCGGCCTCCGTCAACGTCTTCCCAAAGCTCTCGGTCCGTGTCTGCGTCCGCTGGTGATAGCGGGCCGCATAATGGCTTTCCTTTGTCGTTGCAGTTCCTATTCCATTCATACTTCTCCTTTCTGCGGCCGGTCTGTCATTCCCAGCCGCGCCGCTTTCCTGAAAGGTCCAAGCGGCTGATTTATCTTTTACAAAACAGATTAAAAAAGGATAACACTGAAAACAGCGCTATCCTTAGCTTTTATCTATTCTGCTTTATATTGTATCGACAGGTCAGTGTCTTTACTTTAGCTGGATTTGCATTTCTCCGCCAGAGAGTCCGTTTCCCTCCGGCAGACAAGCCTCAATATCCGGATCCCGCATCTGTGTGGTGCGCACCCATTCTTTAGTCCCCTCCACCTTCTGAGCGGGCTGGGTATGCTTTGCCAGAAAACGGGTGATGGCATAGACGTCAATCCATATCTCATTGTTGCTCTCCTTCTGGGACTCGTCAAAAATCAGTTCCAGCCCCCAGTGCAGATGCGTCACCTCGATATTGTTCACATTTTCCTTGGTGGAATAGCCGGTATGCCCCATATAGCCGATGACATCCCCGGCAGTGACAAGGCTTCCCTCCTCCAGATTTTCCGCAAAGGGATAGTTCTGCCGCAAGTGCGCGTAATAGTAATAGCGCTTGCCGTCCAGGCTCCGTATACCGACGCGCCAGCCTCCATACTGATTCCATCCAAGTGCTTCCACTCTGCCCGACTCGATAGCCATGATCGGAGTGCCTGTGAGGCCCATCATGTCATGCCCCAGATGCTTGCGCTTGTAACCATAGCTTCTGCTCGTGCCGAAATCGTCAAAATGAGAATAATCAAATCCGCGGGCCAAGGGAAAATATGCCTTAAGGCCATACTTTTTCTCCCAGTTCATATGACCGTTTTCGTCCTGCACTTCCACCTCATACTCGCCCACCATACCGCCCAGCACTGCCGTGTAGGCCTCCTCATAATAGGCATAGTACTTCAAATCCCCGGTGAGTTCCTCCATATCGGCCTCGCCATCCACAATCTTCTGTGCAGTGTCATCCAAAATCTTCATCGCCTTCTTATCAAACGTGCCGCCGGTGCGTGCCGCCGTGTAGGCCAGAAGCTCAATCCAGTGAACCTCATGCTCCGAGCCATGGCTTTCCACATCCCACTGATAGGCCTGACAGAGCGCCTCATAAGATACCGTAAAATCCACCCACTTGATATAATCCTTCCCCGTGGCGGCAGTCTGTGCAAACTGCGTCTGACCCGCCCACAGACAGACAAGCACTGCCAGGGCAATCGCCTCCCCCAACAGTGCTTGTCGTATTTTTCTGATTCGATTGTCACGGTCATTCTGGCTGCGGCTGTCCTTCCGGGAAGCATCGTCTCGATTTCCTGAGATAAATGGTATTTGCATGTCTATACCCCGTTTTAATGGACATCATTCTTCTTATTTTATGTGTCTCCGGGTAAAAACATGCCAAACTGCGGTGCGTCCTCTGGAAACTCTTTGCAGCGCCCTGCCTCAGCCTAAAGCTGTGTCAGCCTAACACTCCGGCTCAATAAGACCGTAGGTGTCGCCTCTTCTCTTGTAAACCACATTGACCTGATCCGTCTCTGCATTGCAGAACACAAAGAAATTGTGGCCCAGGAGCTCCATCTGAATGCAGGCGTCCTCGGGATACATGGGCTTGATGTCAAACTTCTTGGTGCGCACGATCTGAATCTCCTCGTCGTCCACATAATCGTTCTCCGCATACGTCTGGCTGAAATCACCTGCCGCCTGCTGCCTGTCCACAATTTTACTCTTATATCTCTTCAGTTGCCTCTCGATAACCTCCTCCACCAAATCTATGGACACATACATATCATTGCTGACCTGCTCCGAGCGAATGATACTGCCCTTCACGGCTATAGTCACCTCAATCTTCTGACGCTCCTTCTCCACGCTCAAGGTCACATGCACTTCCGTATCCGGCTTAAAGTACTTGTCCAGCTTACCCAGCTTGTCCTCCACCGCGGAACGCAGTCCCGGTGTCACTTCAATGTTCCTGCCTACGATTACAAATTTCATGCTATCATCCCTTTCGATAGTTTATTGTATAAGCATTATAACATGCCTCCGAAGTGTTTTGCAATAATTTCGCAAATTATTTACTTGTTTTTGACATTGCTCTTGTCAACAACAGTTTTTCATTTTGACGCCGATTTTAAAATTTTTATAAGAACTTCACAAAACACTAGTTTTGCTTGACAAAGTTTTTTCCCTCTCAAATCACTGCCAAAATTGGTGGATAATGTGTACAACTCGGTGTATAAATGCCTTTTATCCGGTTTTGGGGCTTTTTAAATGTGGATAAATCACCTTCTGTTTTGAACACAATCAAATGTCAACTTTAATTTTTAATACTTTTTTGTACAAATTGTACATTCCCGGAAAAATGCGCCCATTTTTCCACAGCCACAATATTTTGACAAATTGCTCAATTCTGAAACAACACCCCGGCACCGAGGAGCTTTCTTTAGATATTAATAAAAACTGCCATACCGGAGGCTGCCCGGATGGGGCGCGCTCTGCGGTATGGCAGTTGTATTGCGATTGTTAAACCTTCTTAGAAAATTCTTCTGATAGCCAGAATCTTCTTATAATCTGCTCTGGAGACGATGATACCGGTCTTTTTGGTAGATGCGTGAACAATCTGTCCGTCACCGATATACAGTGCCACATGGCCGGAGTAGCAAATCAAATCTCCAGGCTGTGCGTTCTCCAGTCCGCCTTCCACGCCATAACCCTGACTGCGGTCAGATGCGGAAGAGTGGGGAAGGTCTACACCAAAGTTTGCATAGACGCTCATGACAAAACCGGAGCAGTCTGCACCGTTGGTCAAACTGGTGCCGCCGTATACATAAGGGTTGCCCACGAACTGCAATGCATATTCTGCAACTGCAACGCCCATCTCACTGCTGCCCTCGCCGGAGACAACCACCGCCGCAGGGGTATCGTTAGCGGGAGCCGCCGCCTGCTGCGCCTGTACCGTCTTGGCCGCAGCTTCTCTGTTCTTTCTGCGCGCCTCGGCCTCCTTGGCAAGTCGCGCCTCCTCTTCCTCCTTGGATTCAGCCTCCACAAACTCTGTATGTAAATCTACATAATCTGTGGAAACCCAGCCGATGCCTTCCTCGACATCGACCTGAATCCAGCCCTCGGTCTCATCCAAGACCACCAGCTCATCCCCCAGGGGAACAAGCCCCAGCACAGGAGCATCCAGACTCGGCTCCTTGCGGACATGGAGGGTAGTGGTAGTGACTGTCGCAAAGCGTGTGCCCACCTCCTTGGCCAGATCAACGGCCTCCTCGCCGGTGACACAGAACTCTCCTTTTACATATCCGGTCACAGTACCCGATTTAATCTGATACCAGCCATTCTCCTCGCCCAGCAGCGTTCCTACCGAGTCGTCGTAAAGCTTGCCGATAATCTTGCCCTCCTCGCTGGGAAGACTTCTGACATTTACATAATTAGTTACCTGCGCAATCACAAGATTGCGGAACATATCTTCCTCTGTCAACTCCTTGACCACAGCCTTGGGCTCTGCCTTGGCAGTATTTGCGCTGCCCTTGACATCCTTCTTCTCTGTGCCGACTATATTCTCAAGTGCGGTAGCATTGTTCACAAGGCTCAGTCCCACGCCGCCACTGGGCAGCGCCGAACCGGAAGCAGACGCGGATGCCGTGATGGACATACCGGAAACCGCCATTGTAGCCGCCAATGCACATGCAGTCATTCTCAAAAACCTGCTTACCATACTCTCCTCCTGTAAGCTCTCCATACCAAACCGTTCTTACGCTCAGTATCTTTCATTTGTTACAAAATTATTACGCTTGTTTACAAATATATCACGAACTCCTTAATTTGTCAACACCCCATACAATAGTATATGCAATGCTAAAAATATTGATTTTATAAGGATTTTTAGATTTTTACCAAAAAAGACAGCCCTGAGGCCGCCTTTTTTGTTCATAAAAACTTTGAAACATTTTTAACGATTTTTAAATTTTCTTAAGAAAAAAGCTTCCTTATAAAATCTCCCGCCGCCACCGCCGCGTTTGCTCCGTCCGCCACCGCCGTGACCACCTGACGCAGAGGCTTCCTGCGGATATCACCAGCCACATAGATGCCGGGGCAGCTGCTTGCTCCATCCTCTCCGGCCAGCACATAGCCCGCCTCGTCGCAGTCTGCCAGTTCCTGCACAAGCTCGCTGTTGGGCCGAATGCCCACTGCGATAAACACGCCGCTCACGGGAAGTGCCCGTTCCGCTCCAGTCTTCTTGTCTTTAATCAAAAGGCTCTCCACGCTGTCCTCGCCCTGAATCCTCTCTACCGTATGGCTGTAGAGAATCTCCACATTCGGAAGAGCTCGCAGCTCTTCCTGTAATACCATAGCGCCCCGAAGCTCGTCCCGTCTGTGAATCAGCCAGACTTTCTCGCAGGTGCGGGCCAGATAAATGGCATCCTCCAGCGCCACATCTCCGCCTCCCACCACGGCCACAGTCTTTCCTTTAAAAAAGGCTCCGTCGCAGGTAGCACAATAGGACACTCCCATACCGGAGAGCTCCTCCTCACCGGGCACACCCAGATGGGCATGCTGCGCGCCGCTGGCCAATATCACCGCCCTCGCCTCATAATTTTCCCGGCGGGTACACACGGTCTTAACTGTGCCGCCGTCGATAATCTCCTTCACCCGGGCCTCCACAAACTCCACTCCCAGCTTGTCCGCATGCTCCCGAAAGCACTTTCCCATATCAAAGCCGCTGATGCCGGGAAGCCCCAGATAGTTGTCCACTTCGTAGGTATTTAAAATCTGGCCGCCGCTCATGGGATTCTGCTCCAATACAAGAAGCTTCATACCCGCGCGGACTCCGTAAATCGCCGCGGACAATCCCGCAGGCCCTGACCCGATAACAATCAAATCATACATGGCACCCTCTCCTTCAATCCGAAAATATAAAGTAAGTGTAGCAGTTTTATAATGGAAAATCAAGCTGCGGCATGCTATACTGAGATTACAGGTAACTGTTCGGAAGGAGGTTCATATGAACACACGCAAAATCGCTCTCATAACCGGTGCATCCCGCGGCATCGGCGCCGCCATCGCCCGTATTTTTGCCGAAAACGGATATCATCTGGTGCTGACCTGTGACAAGAGCATGGAGGCGCTGGAGAAATTGGCCAAGCAGCTCATGTCGGATTTTCAGATCAGCTGTACGACCCTTCAGGCCGATATGAGCTGCGAGGAAGACGTGGCACAGATTTTTGCCGAGATTAAACATCTGGACGTGCTGGTCAACAATGCCGGAATCTCTTATGTGGGGCTCTTGTCTGATATGACCTCAGCCGAGTGGCACCGCGTGATGAGCGTGAATCTGGACAGCTGCTTCTACACTGCCCGGGCGGCGATTCCTCTCATGCTGCAGGAGCACGCCGGACATATCATCAATATTTCCTCCGTCTGGGGCAATGCCGGAGCCTCCATGGAAGTGGCATACTCTGCCTCCAAAGGCGGAATGAACGCCTTCACCAAGGCCCTGGCCAAAGAGCTGGCCCCCAGCGGCATCCAGGTCAATGCCATCGCCTGCGGCATCATCGACACCGCCATGAACGCCTGCTTTACTGAGGAAGATATAAACCAGCTAAAAAATGAAATTCCATCCGACAGACTGGGACGCCCCGAGGAAGTAGCCCAGCTGGTGCTCCAGCTCGCCCAGGGCCCGGCCTACCTGACGGGGCAGGTGATTACGATCGATGGTGGCTGGAGCTGAAAAAATCATTCTCCAGTCCGTCCAGCACCCGGCTCATCTGCCCTTCGGGAACGCTTCGGTCTAAAACCTGTTCCGCCTCACGGGCCGACTGCGCCGCCTTATACTCTAAAATAATGTGCTCCATCTCCGACTCCGTGACAGCACTGCCGTCGGCCTCCAGACCGGACTTCATCATAGAAGCAGGCAGGGGCGGCGTCGCGCCAAGTCCTGCAGATAAATTGAGCGATTGAAAACCTTCTATAGGCAAACCATTGACATCCACTATACCAATCTCCTTTCTATCTTGAGAGAATTCTATCTTTAGAAAATCCTCTCTTAAAAAAATCTTCTCTTATGGAAGTCCACCGCCGGAATCCTTTTCTCAGGATTCCCTGCGGCTTGAAACCTTCCATCCGAGACTAGCATGTGGATTTTATTCTAAAATATTCCGAACATAGTATTCTTTATATTCTTTGATATTTGTTGATAGCTTTTATTTCTCCAGAAAACGCTCTGCGGTCTCCAGACTCTCATAGCCATATAAATGCACGCTGTTGGTCATGATGGCGAAGGTCAGATTCTGTGCGCTTTGCGCATATTCTACTACATATCTGCCGTACAGCTCCAGCATCTTGTCCGAATAGGTGCTGATCTCACCCCGCAGATAGGTTTCATAGGAAGTGTTGGCGATATTGTCATCGCTGGTGTGGACGCTGCGCGCATTGTCGGCAAGAGCGGGATATTTCCCGGCAAACTCCTCCATCCATGCCACCTGTAGCTGCACGATCTGCTCAATAATAGCCCGCTTCTCGGGAGAAATCGCCGGGAAATGCTCCCGCATGGCCTCATACTCCGCAGGCGCCGTACTCTCCATCATCCTTCCATATTTTTCCTCGATGAGATTGTGGCCGAAGTCCAGCTCACGGGTAAAATCATATAGATACTGCATCAGCATAGTACGGTTCCATGTCAGATACTGGCTCTTGCGCATAATCGAAAAGGTGGGCCAGTCATTCTGGCAGCTCGCACGTCCGCCCACATTCTTGACCTTGTCAAAAGCAGCAAATTCCACCCGGGCAATCCGCTCCACAAGCTCCTCGTCCGTGCAGGCCGCAAAAGCCGCTTTGGCCGCAAGCTCTCCGCTGTGGGCATCCAGATAATTGTCCGAATCACTAATGAAGTTCATCCGATAAAGCTCTCCTGCCAGGAAAGTCCCTATCTTCTCCACCGTATCCGGCAGTCCCTTCAGCAGCGCCCCCAGAGCCCGTCCGTTCTCGGACTCCTGCAGACTGCGCCAGAGCCACTTGTCATGAGGCGGATATCGGTTTTCGATGTAGTGTTGAAGCTTCATGGCCTCCCTTGCACAGTCCGCCAGCATCACCTGCGCCGTCACGGTATCTCCCCGCCGCAGCATGCGCCCGTAATTATACTGTCCGGCCTGAGAGAATTTCGCCGCACTGTCCGCCATCTTCAGATACCGTATATCCTCAGGATAGCCTTTGAAGAACTTCTCGCGCTCACCTGTAAAAATTCCCTCGTCGTCCCGAAAGACCACGCCGTTTGACACTGCGGCCAGCGCATAATCTGAAGTCTCCCTCCAGTCAATCTGCTCATAGCCCGGGGCTCCCGCTATTTTCTGGAAAAAACCGGGAATGGTAAATACTCCCCTTCTCCGCCGTCTCGCTTTTGTATTCATACGCCTGTAGCCCTGAAATGTCTCCGGCAGCTTATCATATGCAGCCTCCAGAGCCTCCCCGATGGCGGCATAGGTCTCCTCCGTCACCCACATGCAAAACTCCGGGCCCCAGTCATGGTCTCTGGACCAGACGTCATCATAGCAAAAACAATCGGACCCTTTCCCCGCAAGTCCCACAGCAATCTTTCCCTCATAATCGGGGAAATTTTCCATAATCATAGGACGGCCGCACTGCTCGTAAAATGCCCGGCTGATTTCCATGCCCTGTCGGTCTTTCGCCGTCTCCATCGTGTCAGCTGCCCCAGTATCAGCTTCCATTGCTGCCCTACATGCCTCTGCGTTCTCCCGCAGTCTCTCATAAAATTCATTTCGGCCCAGATTCCGCTCCATGAGAGTCATGGCCCGCTCAAAAAGCTGTTTAGCCCGAGTATATTCCTTTTTTTGATAATAATAGGTGCCAAGGGCTGACAATGCCGCTCCATAGTGAGCGTCCTCCAGTCCCATGGCCTCGAATTCCCGCATGGATTGCTCCGCGTAGGAGCGCGCCTCCTCCGCCTCACCGGTATGCAGACAGGTGGTGGCCAGATTAGCGTGTGTCACCGCAATCTCGAAGTCCACACCGCTCCCCTTTTCCACAATACGAAGCGCCCTCAGCAGACTCTCCTTCGCCTGGGGAAAGCGCCCCAGCTCCTGATACAGAAGACTCAGATTATTCTCCAGACTGGCCGCCAGCATATCTCCCGGCTCAAGCTTTGCGTCATAAATCTCCCTGACCCGAAGATACAGCTCAAGAGAATCCTCCAGCCGCCCGCCTGCCCGATAGGCATTGGCCACATTCAGGAGCGTGGTCGCATAAGGAATCGTACCAGAGAGCCCCATGCGCTCCGCAAGTCCCATACACTGCTCCGCAATGGCATAGGAGTCCTCCACCCTGCTGGTCTCCCGGTAATACCCCAAAAGTTCGTTCAAAAGCTGCAGCAGCCCCTGGTCATCCCTCGCAGAAACCGCCTCCACTATGGCGCTCTGCATAAGCTTTTCCGCCTCAGGGCCCTGATTCTGCCTGTATAATTCATCCACCTTCTGCAGCACTGCTGCCACGTCCATATTCTTCTCCATCTACACACCTGCTCTCTGTCTTGATCTAAATTATTTTAATCCAATTTAATTGTCGCACTTCCATTGACTCTTTTTATATCCGCCTTTTCCATCCGAAGCAGCTGCACCTTCTTTTCCAGTCCGCCTGCATATCCCGTCAGACTGCCGTTTGAGCCCACCACTCTGTGGCAGGGTATAATCAACGAGATCGGATTGTGTGCAACCGCGCCGCCCACGGGGTGGGCAGACATTTTAGCAAGTCCCATCTGAGCGGCAAGCTTCCCTGCGATTTCCCCATAGGTCATTGTCTTCCCAAAGGGAATGGCGAGCATAATCTCCCACACAGCCCTGCGAAAAGGCGTTCCCGTCATGGATAGAGGCGGCGTGAAATCCGGCGCTTTGCCGCCAAAATAGATATCCAGCCAGTCTTTTGTCTGCTCAAAAACCGCCAGCTCTCTCTGTTCAGGCCGCTCCGGGAGTCCGGCGCCAAAATACTTCTGACCGTCAAACCATAATCCCGTCAGATTTTCTCCGTCGCTCGCCAGCGTAATATCCCCGAGAGGCGAATGATAATGATGCGTATACGTCTCAGTCATACCGTCCTCCTGCGGCGAACTCGCCCATACAGACGTCCAGTACCGCCCGTTCCGGCGCAATCAGAGCATCCTCAAAGTGGCATTTCCACTGAATATTCTGCACAATCCGCCCCTCCGCCATACCGTCTATGGTATCGCCATTCTTCATGGGCGCATCATTTTCCAGCAGATAAGACGCCATATTATAAGCATGGTTTACCACCCAATTGGGGTCCATATCGTGAAAATGATACTGAATATCTTCAATATAAAGCAGACTCAGTCCCAGCGTGTCCACAACGGAATCTTCAGTACCCATAACATTAAAAAAGCGCACATTCACAGCAAATCTGATAAAGCGTTTTAACCCGGCAACCTCTTTTGCCCTGATCTCATCCGCCAGAATCAATTTGCCGGAATTGAGAAAATAGACCGCCTCACAGGAAGGATATAACTCCATCAGCGCCTCCAGATAGTCCATGAGCATATTGGCACGCACCCTGGACGGCAGCCCGCCTCCCAACATATCATGCGCCAAAACATGATATTTACACTCAGACAGAATACGGTCCCGCTCCTCCCTGCAATCCCACATCTGACTGCGCTTCATATCGTCAATCCTATCCGCTTGAAATTCGTCGCATTCACTGATCATCAACTGCACCGGCACTTTGCCGTCCTGAAACTGAACCTCATAATCCCTTGCGGCAAAACCGGCTGACACCGCAGCACTCCCTACAGCTTCTATCCTGCCCAGATGCTCAGACAAAACATCTGTCATCCGCTCTACAGGAGGCATCTCGCAACGCTCCTTCATCAGAAGCTGCATCATGAATACGCCGCCCGGCCGGACAAGCGCATCCATTTTGGATGTACTCTCTTTCGTCTCCTGCTGTCTGGCCGACTTATCCTTCTGTTTTTTAGAAAATAATCCCATAATATACCTCCGATTTAAGATCTACTTTTCCCCGGTCCCGCCCTCATCCGGCAATCGATGCAACGGTAGTAATGATAAATCATAACCATGCACATGTTTCTATACAGGACATGCGTTGTCATGCGGGGAATCGAACCCCTGGGGCTATCCGCGCCCCTGCCAAGTTCGGCACATTCTCTGCCGATGGAGATACATCCGCCCTGCCGGATTACCGTCTATGCTATAACAATTCTGTGGTCCAGTTCAATTCCTGAAGCATCTCGTCGGTCTCGCGCAATTCCTTGGACAAAGCGTCAAGTTTTTTCTGAATTTCATTCACCGGCACCGTGCTTCGGATCTTAATTTCGGAATGCGTCATACGATTTACCTTATTACTCGCATTGTCAAGGAAATTTCTCATAATCTGTACTTTACTTTTCAGACAATCCCTGTGAGCGAGAAGCTCTGTTATGGTTTTTCCTTCGTGCATCGTCTTGCTGTTTGTCAGATTGATTCTCGAGATCAGCTCCTCCATTCTGCCCAATATCCGATCCAGCTCCTCCATCAGCTCCTCGGGCGCTTCCGAAGGCTCCTCTCCGTCCTGCACTTTAGAATTATTATTCAGTCGGATGCCGATCTCTGACAGTCTCCTCTGTAAATCGGCTCTCTCCGATAATGCTGTCGCCAGTTTCATATTTTACACCTCCCGCATTAATACAAGCTGCTGATCCGTCATTGCAGCAGTTTTTCCTTTGCCATCTCAATATGCATCATAATATGCCCTATGTTTCCCTCACCCGCATACTGTGACGCGTCAAAAAAGTCGTGGTTCAGATCAGACCAATATAAATCGTTCTCCTCCCCGTGCACCGCCACTGTCTTGTTTAATTTCCCCACATAGACCTCTACATAACACTGATCCAGGTGGTATGTAAAATCCATCAGATGAGTGAGTTCAATATCCTCTCTCGTAATGGCCGTCTCTTCCTCCAGTTCTCTGTAGGCGGCTGTAATACCGTCCTCATTCGGCTCAATCTTGCCGCCGACAAAATTTGACAGACCCTTATACGGATCCTTTCTTCTTTTGCACATCAGCATTTTTTCAGCGGCCACATCGAACACCGCGATCACATTCAATCCCTGCATAGCTATTCCTCTTTCGCTTCTGTTTTATTGCTCAGCACTATAGAGCCATGATCAGAGTACCTGCTCCGATCAGAATACAGCCGAGCATCGCCTTTACCGTAAATTCCTCGCGCAAAATCACAAAGGCAAGCACCAGCGTGATCACAACACTGAGCTTATCGATGGGAACCACCTTGGACGTTTCGCCCAACTGCAAGGCCCGGTAATAGCACAGCCACGACGCTCCCGTCGCCAGCCCTGACAAGATCAGGAAAATCCAGCTTCTCCTGCCGATCTGCGATATCCCCTTCTGGGCGTGGGTCAAAAACACCATTCCCCAGGCCATAAACACCACCACAACTGTCCTGATTGCAGTCGCCAGATTGGAATTCACACCGTCGATTCCTATCTTGGCCAATATGGAGGTAAGCGCCGCAAACACTGCCGACAATAAGGCAAATACCAACCACATAACACGATTCCTCCCTCGTATCCGCCGAGCGCAGATACCCGAACCACCATTTTAAAAGGCTTATGAAGAGACGATGTCATTCATAAGCCTTTTTGAGTAAAGGGACAGCTCAGCCGCCTGCAAGCCGCAGTATCTGCTGCATATCGGCAATTAAACCTTTGGAATACTGTTCCGCTTTCCGATATATCCGTTCTGCCTCCGCATAATTCTCGCAATTTATGGCATGCATAACCGATGCGCCAAACTGATGAAATTTCTGGTGCTTTGCGCCCAGGGCATCCCATATGGGAAGAACCTCCGGTATCTGAGGTGTCATGGCATAGTAGAAATGTCCGAAGCCGCACTTGGAGGAATCAAGCTGCAAAGGAATGATCTTCCTCTCGTCCACCATTTTCTTCAGATTGCCCAGCCATGTGTGATGCGCCGAGATGGCATTGCTCATATACTGGGCAAACTCCTTATTCTCCAAGCGGAAAAAGGCATCCTTCGTCATTGCCCCCATCTGTTTCACGGTGTCATCCAATGTCTTTTCAATCTTGACTACCGGTTCAGCCGCCTGCTTTAAATCATTCCCCACCTGACGCATAAAGTTCGTGCTGCTGACAATCTGGTTCTCCATCTCCGTCATGGAGCTACTGATCTCCTCGCTGACAGCGGCGATGGAAGAAACCGATTCATTTACCTTTGAGACAGCGCTCTGGCTTGCGTCATTCAGCTCCCACACATTCTTAATTTTGTCCGTCATGGCATCAAGGGCGTCGATAGTGTTGGCCGCGCTCTTTGAGCTCTTCCGAGAGGCGATCTTCATATTTTCGACGAATTCACCCATGCTCTTTGTCATCTCCTGGGTCTTTTCCGCCAGCTCACGGATTTCCTTTGCCACCACGGCAAATCCCCGTCCCGCCTCTCCGGCTCTCGCCGCCTCCACAGAGGCATTCAGCGCCAGCAGATTGGTCTGCATGGATATGGTGTCAATCCCGGAGATAACCTCGCTCATACGATCGATCACATTAAACAGCTCTTCCATATCATTCTGCATCTCCCCGGAGACAGCAATTGCCTGATTGGAGAGCTCCTTGATAGTAGTCAGTTCGCTCTGTCCGGCCTCGATTTTACGGTATACCTCATCCGTATCCTCGGAGACCTTGATGATGGTATTGGTCAGTTCTTCATGCTGATTGCTGGAATTTCCGGTCATATAACCGCCGGAGGCCGTGGTTCCGAAAATAGACGTTGTCGCCTTCTCTATGTTCCGGGATATATCCATGATTGTCTCCGTCTGATGCTGCAGCGCCAAATCAAGAGAGCTGATCTGCATGACAGCCTGTATGTTTTTGTCAAAGATTTCTGCAAATTGCTTTCTTCCCTTGAGTAATCTTTGATATATGCTGTTCAATTCCGGCTCCGCGGAATAGTCAGCTGCCTTCAGTTCCGAAACAGCCCTCATTAGTACTGCCTTCTTCTGTCCCAACGCCATCCATTTACCCTCTTTCCTGTTGATATTTGAAAAATATAGCTACTATATTGTATCTATTTTATCATACTGGATTTTCGGACTTTTGAAAAGCTTTTTTGCAAAAAATCCTTTGGCATTTTCTATGAATTTTATGGCAGGAAAAACTCATACGCCAAAATCACTTCTATTTATCTGTATTTTGTGTATTCAATGAGAAAACAGTATCTCTACCAACCTCTCCGCATGTGCAGATTTATCGTTTTCCTGAAAAATATTGATTCTATGTATGTCACCACTTCTGTCCTTAAATGCCGGAAAAAGGAACCCGCATTCAGGTTTCCCCGGCTCATAATCCCCACTCACCGGACATACCGCACAGATTAGGAACTGAAAGACCTCCTCCGACTCCCATAAGCTTTCTTTGTCACTGGCTTTCAGGGGCACATCATAGCTGCCATGAAAAAAGTAAATGGCATAGCTGCTATCTGTCTGGTATCTACTTCCAAATTCTTCATAAAAAACATCCAACAGCGCATCATTTTTCAGCCCGCATTCTTTCAACGCCATCAGAAGCTGCCATATACTCCCCTGCTTTCTGTCTGCTTCACCAAAAATATACTCCTTCAACTGCACATTCGTATCTGAAAATGGAATTGCCTTCGCTATATCTAAATTGGTCTGCTGTTCTTTGGCGGTCAGTCTCTGGAAATGCTTATTAAAAGTTCCATCCACAAATCCCTCTTCATCCATATATGCCCCTGCAATCCTGTCAAAACAGTTCCGCTTCAAAGTCATACGTCTGGTTAGCTCCAGCATATCCTCACGTTTAATTTTTTCCATATTGTCCCTACTCCTTGTTAAAGGCCTCTGGCAGATTAATGCTTTCTTGCAGTCCGGAGAATCCAATCCACTGCCGCCTCGGCGTGTATGGGTAGATTTCCGGAGGGCCCGGCAGATGCTCCGTCTTCCGATTTTTCTATGCCCGCATAAAAGGTCTGCTGGGCGTATCTGGCCAACAATTCCGAGACGCGCCCCCTCTCTACGGAATCCTCGGTACCCAGAACAATAACGACCAGATCATGTTCCAGGGCTCCGTCGTCCGCAGTCAGGGAAGTGACCAGGCAGGCTCCGGCTTTGTTGGTAGTTCCGGTTTTCAGGCCGGTGACTCCGGGCAGATTGTGCAGAATCGGGTTGGTATTGCGCACTTCAAGGCTGAGAGACGGTAAGACCACACTTTCCAGAGAAGTGATGTCTGTGATCTGAGGATAAACTTTCAAAAGGTACGATACCAGTCGGAACATATCCTCTGCACTCATACGATTCTGACGTTTTGAGGGAACCGTATCCTCCGTGTAGGAGGGCAGACCGTGGCTGTTGTAAAAGACCGCCTGAGAGAGTCCCAGCTCCAGCGCTTTCTGATTCATCATTCGGACAAAAGCCTCCTCCGAACCGGCGATAGTTTCAGCCAGACACAATGCACATTCGTTGCTGGAGGGCAGAAGGGCGCCCTGCAAAAGCTCCTGTACAGTAATCTGTTTTCCGACTTCCAGGGGAAGCACCCCATCGCCTGAGGCGGCCAGTGCCTGAGCGGCATTAGAGATGGTGACTTGTTCCTCAAGGGTAATCTGCCCTGCCGAGATAGCATCCATAGCCAGGAGGCAAGTCATAAGCTTGGAGGTGCTGGCTATGGGGTATGCCGCTTCGGACTGATACTGATAATAGATTTCCCCGGTGGCGGCATCTCCCACCAGCACGCTGTTGACACCGTAAAAATAGCCCGCCTGCTCCAACTCAGCAGGGGAGACGCTGAAAGGCTCCTGTGTGTGTATCTGCAGGGATCCTGCATCGGAAACAGTGATGTCCACATCCAGAATCATGGCTATATCTGCCGCCATCATGAAACAATCATAATAGCCAGAAGGCAGTTTCACAATCAGGGTATAATAAGCTACCTTTTGTCCGCTTACCTTGAATTCGTTTCGCCGCAGGGAAATGTCCGGGTTTTCGCTGTTTTCCCAAGGGACATTTTCCTCTCCCACAGACGTGTAGGCATTTCCCATATTCAGGGAGACCGCATTTTTCGTGATTTCCAGAGAGAAGGATTTGTCCGTATCTTTAAGAACCATGGCTATGTCCCGCAGGGAGAGGTAAGTGTTATGATCATAGTCATAATCCAGAGTTTTTACCGTACATATGGCACCGTTATCCGCCTGCGCCTGACAGCTCCCGGGAATCTCGAAGCTCGCGGCTGTCCTGATAGACAAAGTTGAACAGATCAGGATTGCGGGCAATATAAGGAAACCTGTTATTACGAAACTTATTTTCTGTAGGATTGTTTTCATTGAATCTCCCTTTCTGTGCATTTCCCACTCATTTCAAATTATTGATCCTGGGGTTGTTCCAAAGTATATATCATGGGATAATGATCTGACAAAATCAGGATAGAGTCCTTTCGGATATAGCCTTCCGTCTTTGTGGTGACAGACGCTCCGGCATCAAACTGTCTGGTCAGAATGCCTTCTTCGGCCTCATAGGTGCCGCTGCCGTCATATTGGGCCTGTAGTTCTTCCATGGGAGGCAGCAGAGCCGGGCCGCAGGACATCAGATAGGCAACAGTGGGCATCCCGAAAGTCTCAGTTACAAGAGCCTCGACGGATTCCTCGTCTGTTTCTTCCGTATAGCCCGCCATGCGAAGTCTCTCGGCAACAAGCTCCCGGAAAGCCACGGCAAACGCCTCATAGGCGGCCTGATTGCAGGCATCATAGCTTTCCGGCAGGATATTGCAATGGAAGTTTCCCTCAGAACGGGCAGTCTGCTCCAAAGTCAGATTGACCTGAATGGTCAAATCCTGCATATAGACCTCCATATCCTCCAGAGAAATAGAGACGGCTTCTATGTCCTGCAGCCAGCTGAGGGCTGTGACAGCGGCCTGCTCTGTCATGTCCAGCTCTGCAGTCCACTCCCCAGAAAGGTCATTGTCATTTGAGGCAAAAAAGTGCAGATATATCAAAAAAGCGGTGGAAACGCTCAAGATTAAAAGCAATAAGATAAATATGGTATTTTTCATGGTTTTTCTCATAGAGATACCCCCTCTGATATATCAAAATTCCTTCCAACACCGTTCTTTCATAAAGCCATATATTACATTAACATTTTCTCCCTCATAAAATGCTATGAGAAGCTTTTTGAACTCGGGCACTTCTTTTTCCGGTATCACCAAGACTCCCATTCCATGTGCAATCAAATAGTGATTTGCAAAAATGATAGCTGCCCTTTTATTTCCATCTAAAAACACCTGCGTTTTCATGCAATACAAACATAATTGGATTGCAATATCTATTGCCGCTTGCTCTTGCCCGACGATTTCAACTATTTTTTCCTTTACTACTGACTCCACCGGAAGCGGCGGAATATAACTGGAAGCCCCAATAGTGACCGGTACTCCTCTGATCCTTCCTCCGTCATAAAAAAAGCCTTCATTAACAATTTTTGCTATATGGCATAGCATATAATAGTTCGTTTCACTTTGGAGCACATCCTGATCCAATATAAATTCCCACGCATGTTTTAAATTCAAAATCTTTTGTACATCTGTTGCGGATACTCCATTGACTATTCCATTCTCTATAATTTCCTCCGTCTGTGGGAAAGAGGTGGCCACACCCTCCAAAACAGCCTGGTCATAAATATTTGCTTTCATGTTTGCTCTGGCAAATTCCATATTCTCTATGACTCTTCCGGGAAGTTCCTTATCCTCATACCCTAGTAGCAACAGCTTTTTATTGATACGACGAATATTCTTATGCAATTCTCTGGTTTCTCTTGCATTGCGCAAAAGCATCTGATATAGCGCATCTGAATAAATATCTACGTATGTAGATGTCAGTTTTCCGGCAACCCGCTTTCTAATATACAAATATTTGCTGCCGCCACGCTCCTTAATTTCAGGAGTCCCGTCATAAGGCATAAGATTTAATCTGGCCTGATAATCCGCCCTTTGTTGTAAAAGTTCCTGTATCTCCAAAAAATTTGCCGCCATTTTTATACTCCTTCATATAGGGAACTTTTCCCCAAAAAATACTATCATAAAACTCCCTATCTTTCAACATATTTTTAGGGAATATTTTGATATGTATTATTTCAAAATATTCCCCAATTATGCCTGCTCTATGAATACTTTTATATCATTGACCATTTAGGCAACACAGCTTTTTATTTCTCTCTTATCTCTCCCGTAGCATCATCTAACAGGAATTCTCTTTTTTTCCAACTTCTGCCCCATTCAATTACGAGATAAAGTCTATGGTAAAGTCTTCCGTCCTCCCATATCACACCCTCATAATAAAGATAATCCCCTGCCCACTCTGCCGACCCGCCGTCGGCCTCCTTTTTTGTTTCAGGCATGACATAATAATAATCCGGAAGCGTCACGCCCAGTAAAAGCTCATACCCTTCCTTCTGCCATTTTGCATAAGGCAGCTTTTCCTGAACTGCCGAAGCCGCATCCTCTACTGCCACTTCGAGGACGCGGTCAAGCGCTTCCCCGGAAGTAATCTGTGATTCTGTTTCATGATCGTAAAGATGATAGGACACCTGAAACAGGTTGACTCCCGGGAACGCCTTGTGTGTCAAATGCTCTGAATCCGCTAAGTCCACACGAACCATGCGGTACCCGTCCATAGCAATTGCATACCTCTGCCACGTGTCATCCCGTTCATTTTGAATTTGCACATCATAACCATCCGCATAACTATAGTCATCTACGCTTATCCGTTTTACCAGACTCAGCCTTCCGTTTTGGAACTCATAGATTTCTGTCTGTACTGTGCCGGAACTGCTTCCCCATCCCTCTTTTATCAACAGATAACCGGCCTGCATAAAAGCTCCATAATAAGGGTCCCCACGCGTTCCGCCGCTCAGGGCACTACTAATCTGCGGCGTGTCCGTCTGCTCCACCCATGAGCCGTCATTTTGCTGTAATAAAATAAACAAACGGCGGTCCTCCGGCATACGTTCCGGAAAATCCTCCTCAAATACATCAAACGCATCGCTGTCCACCACAAAAGCGATATCCTGCCGCCCGTCATTATTTAAGTCTCCCTGAATGAAATCAACGCATTCAAACTCTTCCGCCTCAGGATAATGCTCTGCAAGCCAGTCTGCTATAAATGTCTCTTCTTCGTCCGATACACCCTTATCCGTATACAAAAGCCTCGGAACCTCCCAGACCGGTTCTATGTTTTTTACCGGATTACCAAACACTGCCGCATACATCAATTCTTCCTTTCCCGCAAGCGGCGTTAAATCTTCAATCTGATTATCCGAAAGTCCCACCTGATTGAGATGCGGAAGTTGCGTAAGCACAGAAATATCTCGAATCTCATTGCCATCCAGTGCCAAATCAAACAGATTACTCATGTTACCAATCACGGAGATATCGTTTACTCTGTTTTCGGCCAAGCCCAGACGCTCCAGCTTGTTAAGGTCTGCAAGCGGCGTAATATCCGTGACAGAATTGCCGTTCAGGTTCACACTCCGAAGTTCCGTTAAACCGCTTAAAAAGCTGATATCTTCAATGCCGCAATATTGTATTCCCAAATCCTGCATTTTGGTGAGCGTCCCCACCGCCTCAATGTGCTTTGCATTCTCATTACCAGAAAGCGACAGTTCAACCAGTTCCGGAAGCTTCTCCAACACCGCCAGGTCCTCTATAGGGGTTTCATACAGAGACAGGCACTGCAACTGCGTCATTTCTCCCAAAAACGAAAAGTCCGTTACCTTGCATCGTGTCAGGAAAAGCCCTGTTATCGTGTGCATCTCACCCAGAAAGGAAAGATCAATCTGTTCGTCCTTACTATAGCTGATATAGAGCTCTTTCAGTTGAGATAGCTGTGCAATGGGCGTAAAATCCGCAATAACGGAATCATCCCATTGGTCGATATCGATAACAAGCCGTTTCAAATTGGGAAGAAGCGACAACGACTCCAACGAATAAATCGCATTGCCATATGATGCTTCTCTCAACACAATACTCTCGCAGTTGTTCAGTTTCTGCAAAACTATTTCCGGTGAATCTTCTTCTACAATGTCAGTCCCGTAGCGCACGCGTTCCCGAAAACCTTTATCTTCTATGAGCAGCGCCAGTGTTTCATCGGCATTCTCGGCGGTTATTTTTTCTGTTTCTGCCGTTTCTTTCGTTTCTGTCACAGTCCCGGACAGCGTTACTGCATTATCCTGCGGCGGCTCCATCTCCTGTCCACATGCGCATAACAGCAGACTGCATCCTGTCATTAACAGCAGGATGCCTAATCCTATGTATCTTTTCACTTTGTCCATTCTAATGCCTGCTCCCGTCTGTCCGCTTTAGCGGATACCCAAATGATAACACACAGATACATCATCTTCCCATAAACAATGCATCATTTTTGCCACAAAAAGTGGAAGCCCGATAGCTCCCACCTTTGCATTCATCATAATTCCCATGTATTTCTGTCCCCATGCAGAACTCTTTCCATATCTGGGGCACTGGGTTCCACCACTCTGCCATTCTTGTCATAGCTGGTCAAAAGTGTGGAGTTCCTGGCAAGCGTCCTTTTCCCGTTATCTGTCAAGAGGTTAATGACCTGATCCATATCTCCGATACGCAGAGACTCCTGGATTTCGCGGTCTCGACCTTCCTCCCCCACGGCAAGGACGGACATCTCATCCGAAGCATCAATGCTTCCCATTGGTTCCTGCGGAACACCTTCCAACAGTTGAACATCCTGCGAAACGCCTTCCTGTGTCCGGTCATTCCAGATATTATCGAAAAACCCGCGAACTGCCGCTATGGCCGCCATAACATATGTCCGTATGGTTTCAAGCAAGGAGACTTGCCCTGATTTACTCTCGCTTTGGGTCTTTGCCGTCTCAATCTGCCCTTGTCTGTCTGCTCTTGCATCCCGCCCGCTGCCGGAAAGTTCCAGCACGACACCGCTTCGCTTTGCCTGCTGTTGTTTCTCCTGATCAGAGACCTCTTTCTTATCCTTTGCTTCCAGCGACGATTCATTGTTTTTATAGTCCAGATTGAACTTTTCGCCTGTATCCGGGACATCTATTTTCTTCTGACCTGTATACACATAATGGTTGTTTCCATCAACTTTATTAATCATATATCCGCAGTGACATCTCCTATTGTCAGACTTTTTTCGTCCATATCTTTAGAGAAGCCCCTTGTCTGTCTTCTTGACATGTTTGAACACTTCCTCAAACCGATTCAGAGCCTCATCGATAATCTCAGGTGTATCGGCAAGCGATGTGTACAGACGGCTTCCCGCCAGGGTAACGATTCCGTTAGCCATATAGGCGGCTCCCATTCTTTCCATCGAATCCTTCCGCACATACATCATTTCCTTATTTTTCAAAAGTCCCACTGCCGACTTTAAGAAACTCATGGACGAGAAATCAAAGCTCATCGCGCCCGTGCACTCCAAATGCACGATAGATCCCTGATTGTATGCCACAAAAGGAAGGCTGTAGCGCTCTATCAGTTCTTTCAATCCATCGCACAACCTGTCTCCCATGCGTCCTGCCACCTCACATGCATTGGTCCTCTCGATCTCCTGAATCGCCGTATATCCCGCAAGACAGGAAAGCGGATTTGCGGCAAGGGTTCCTCCTACATAGGCCCTGTGCTTGCCTGTCGCCAATCCTGCGGCCATCAGCTGTGCATATTCCTTCTTGCCTCCCACGCCGCCTGCCGCCGGATAACCTCCCGCTACAATCTTTCCGAATATGGTAAGGTCCGGCGCCACGTCGAAATACTCCTGCGCGCCTCCGAGCGCCACGCGGAAACCGGTCACTACCTCGTCAAAAATCAGCAGGGCCCCATATTTGTCGCAAAGCTTTCTCACCTCTTTATTATACCCTCTGGCTACAGGTCGCGTCCCGCTCTCCGGACCTACCGGCTCGATCAAAACCGCCGCCGTACCGCCCATTAACCGGTTTCTTCTCAGCATACCTTCCAGCATCCCCAGATCATTGGGACGCACCTCGTCCGTCGTCTGATACGCTCCCCACGGAATACCGTGAGATTCCAGAAGCGCTCTGCTCCCGGGGATCTTCAGTCCATAAACCATCTGGTCAGACCAGCCGTGATAAGCGCCGCCGATCTTGATAATCCTCTTGTTGCCGGTAGCGATTCTGGCGATACGAAGGGACGCCATGACCGCCTCCGTACCGGAACCAAGCATGCGGAACAGTTCCACATTCGGCATGTGCTTATGAATCTCTCTGGCAATCAAAAGCTCCGATTCGTGCAGCAGTCCGGTAGTGGGTCCGCATTCCTGTAAAAGTTCTATCACCTTATCCCGCACCGGCTTATAATTGCTCCCCAGGATCGTAGGTCCGCCCGCCTGCAGGAAGTCGATATACTGATTGCCATCCTTGTCGTACAGGTATGCGCCTTCCGCCTTTTTCATGCACATGGGAAAAGGTTTATTAAAGGCAAGATTGTGCTGTACGCCGCCGGGAATGTATTGCTGTGCCTCCTCATACACCGCCTTGGACTCTTTGCATTTTTCATTATAATATTTTAATACCACCTGCTCGTAGTATTCGTCATCCACCTCCCAGATTTCCTGGCTGGTAAGATTTGCCAGCTTTGCATTGATCTCCTTCGGATCGTCCCATCTACTGATTCCGCAATTTTTCATACTTCTCTCCATTCCTCACTTTCCGATTTTGTTTGTGTCGATTGAGCCTCTATAGACAATAAACCTGTCATACAGATATTCCGTGATCAAATTCAGTGCCATATTAAGCGCCGTCACCAGATATTCATTCCAGAGAAACGTCTCGGCAAGGTAGTTCCCGAGAATCGTGCTGACCGGCGTAAATACACAGTAAAACGCCGCGGTCTTGAGCATAGCGACAGGCACATTGTTCGCCGACTGGAAAGTGAACTTTCTGTTCAACGTAAAATTCCACAAAACAGAGAGCACCAGCGCCACCAGATAACAGAACCAGTAGCTCCCCGGAGTAAGCTCATTTAGCAGCGCAAACGCCCCCATCTCGATGATTCCCGCCGAGGCGGAGAACAGGGCAAATTTGACCACCCGCAGGGTCTCCTTAGATCTCTCAGTACTCATCCTAACGCTCCTTTCCTTTCTGTTTGGAATACTTCATCTCATACACCAGATGCATGAGCGCTGTATCTACGACAGAAAGCCTTCCCTTTTCCCCGCACTGGGAAGCATGTATCTTACAAATCGCCGCTTTCTTCACCAGAATCTCCAGTGCCTCCACATCCTCCTCGTCCTCGGCACAGACGATAATTCCCATTTTCCGGATCATAACAGCCTTTTTCCTCTGCAATGCTTTCAGGACGGAAGCGGAATTTTTGTCCATAACCGGAATATCTCTTCCAATCATCTGCGCCATATCATCCACTTGGGCAACTATTCTGCTCCCTTTGTTTGCGCATGCGTTGATATGCGGCGTCTGCACCAGCCGTGCCAGCGGATACTGCTTATGGATCAGCGCCATAAATGCCTCTGTATAGGGTGCGGAAAGCTCCGGCCCTGTATGGATATTACTGCGAATGTTCCTTTTGCAGATGTCCTCAAGAAGCTTTGCCTTCTCAAAAGCCTCCTCCCCGGAAGTCCCCACAATCACAACGCCGTGATGCGCCATCAGCACCGTACCTGCCTCCGCGTAGGCCTCCGTCACAGCCTCTGTCAGCTTTTTCATGCCGGGGAGGCCATACGCCGCGAGCGCCACGCCGCCCAGCTTTTCCGATTCCTCCTGTGACATCTTCAGATTCTCAAATCCCGCTATGCTGTACGCTGAAGCATAGGTCTGATGCGTATGTACAATAAATCCCGCATCGGGGTGCATCCTGTAGCCCGCGCTGTGAACGCCCTTTTCACCGGACGGCTTATGGATTCCCTCCCATTCGCCGCTCTCCATGTCAACGACTACAATGTCCTCCTCCCCGAGCATCTGATAACCGATCCCGCTGGGCGTGATTGCATACCGCTTCTCGTCAATCCTGCAGCTCACGTTTCCCCACGTCCGCGCCACAAGACCTTCCTCCAATAAGCGCCTTCCTGCCTCCACTACCTGTTGCCTTGCTGTCCTCTCGTCCATCGCTTCCACCTTTCCGACTTTCTACCGTCTCTGATCTGTCTGGCGGTTCAACACGGCAAAATTCTCCCTGTTACTCTGATACAGTTTCTTAAACACCTGATAATATCTGTCATAAACCTTTCTGTTTTCTTCTATAGGTGTATAGGAAGCTTTCACCTGTATATACTTTTCCACCTCGTCAAAATCTGCAATGACGCGCTGTTCAATCCCAACCAGGATTGCCGCACCAACCGCTCCTGCTTCCTTCGTATTTTCCACCGTCTCAATCACGCGCCCTGTGATATCCGCCAACATCTGACATGTCACGCCGGACAGAGCGCCTCCGCCCACAAACCGGATGGTCCGCGCTGTTTTCACTCTCTTATCCTGACACTCCAGCATCCAGTTTAAGTGATAGCAGATTCCCTCAAGTACAGCCCGGAGAAGATGGCTCTTCCCGGTATCAAGACTGATGTTGAAGAACATTCCGGCCGCCTTCGGATCTTCGAAGGGGCATCTGTTCCCGTGGAGCCATGGCGTGAAAATCACGCCGCCTGCCCCGGCCGGAACCTTTGCAATGACCTCCGACAGATAATCATAAAGGCTTTCGTAAACCGATTCTTTGCTCTTTGCCACATCCATCTTCTGTAAATAGATGTCAATCTCATCCAGCGCCAGATGATCCCGAACCCATTCAAAGCATTTGCCCGCAGTCTCCATCTCCGCAAAATAATTGTATCTGCCCTTCTGCGCACCGACAATGCCGGCAATCATGGCATCGATATCAACAATCTGCCTGTCCAGAACCGTTTCTACCCACCCGGAAGTTCCCGAGTATATATGCGTCTGACCAACCTTTGTGCAGCCTGCGCCGACTCCGATCAGGGTTGCGTCACCTCCGCCGCCATACACCTTTGTCCCCTCCTGCAGGCCAAGCTCGTCTGCCGCCTTTTTCGTCAGCGTTCCAGCCACATCCGTACAGGAGATCACCTCCGGCAGATGCTCCCTTTTTACCCCAAAGATCCGACAGAGGCTGTCGCTAAAGCCTTCCTTTCCCGCTCTGGTGTCATACAGAAAGGTGGAATATGCTGAATCCTTGGTCATAATGCATCTTCCGGTGCATTTGGCGATAAAAAATTCTTTTACGTCCAGCCATTTATATATCTTCTCAAAATTCTCCGGTTCATTCTTCTCCACCCACTTGTATTTCCAGATCGGATCCTTGACACTTGTGGGTGCAGCCTTCGTAAGCAGAAGACTGCGAAGCAAAAGACGTATGTTCAGTCCGGCTACGGTGATGCCTCTCGCGCCGATTTCTTTCATTTCCCTGACCGCGCGCTGATCCATATAACTCATGGGTTTCCGAACGGGATTCAGGTCCCTGTCTACCAGAACAAGTCCCTGCATCTGTGAGCAGAATGAAATCCCGGCGATCTCGCCCGGACTCACCTTCGCGTCTGCCATCAGTTGTTTGGTAGCACTCACCATGCTCTCCCACCACTGCTCCGTATCCTGCTCCGCCCCGCCGTCAGGCAACACATACAGTTCATACTCCCTATAGGCATCCGCCAGCAGCCTGATCTTATCTCCAAGCTCGAACAGGCACGCTTTCATTCCTGTCGTTCCGATATCATAAGCGAGCACATATAACATAAGCGATCTCCCCTATCGTAAAAATGAACTGCTCTGCCTCAAACGACAGAGAAGCAGTTTCATACTAACATTAATTCGGAAAAGGGCATGAAAAAAACACCGTTGTTTCTCTTATGAGTATAATATACACATATTTATCAGAAAACACAAGGAATATTTATTGATTAAGGCACACCTTTTTGCACATACAAAAGGGATAAGATTTGCCCGTTTTGAGTATAACATATTTGGGGGATTGCAGCCCCAAAAAAGCATTGGAGGAAAGCACCTATGACTCAAAATAAGGAGTTCAACATCAGTTCATTCACGCTTCATGTGCTGGCTATGGGGCTAATGCTATGCGATCATGCATGGGCGGTGCTTTTTCCGGCAGAAGAATGGCTGACATGTATCGGACGAATAGCGTATCCGATTTTTGCGTTTATGATTGTAGAAGGCTATACTCATACACATGATTTGCGCCGCTATATGCTGCGTATTCTTTTGTGGGCTTGTTTATCTGAAATACCATTCAACATTATGTATGGCGGTAGTATATTTTATCCATATCATCAAAATGTGCTGTGGACGTTTTTAGAGAGTTTGTTATTGATTGCCTTGATTGAGAAATGCAGAACACATTTTAAAAAAGTATTGGCCGCTGTGTTATGTGCAGGCATTGTCTTTCTGGGCTTTATTCTTGGTTATGCAACCATGGTCGATTACTATGGAATTGGCGTTTTAACTGTTTTGACATTTTATTTTTTCCGGGGACAAACTTGGAAAAATCGGGTAATCCAGTTTATATGCCTGTATATTTTGAATGTAAAGCTGTTGGGAGGATATTACTATACTTTCCAAATATTTGGGTATGAAATAGAATTTTTTCAGCAGGCATTTGCTATGATATCACTGCTTCCTATTTGGTTATATCAAGGGCGTCAGGGATTTCATAATAAAATATTTCAATGGGCTTGTTACGCATTTTACCCTATTCATATTATTATTTTGATTTTTTTGCAGTATTTTATGTTCAAATAATTTAGGAGGATGCAGACTGCAGATCCACAGAAATCCACGTGATTTACTTTTATAATGCAGTATAGTATAATCAGAAACATGAAGCAGACTGTCCTGGCTCGCAGACACGCCAAATAGCGCATACGGAAAGGGAATGAATCATGTATAAAAACATCGAAAAACAAACAAAGCTGCAGTTGAAAGACCAGATTGAATACCAGCCTGGCCAGGTGGTCAGCAAAACGCTCGTGCAGAATGATAAAGTCAGCATGACCATCTTTTCATTCGATAAAGGAGAAGAGATATCCACCCATGCAGCAGGCGGTGACGCAATGGTAACCGTCCTGGAGGGAACCGGACGGTTTACCGTCGGCGGTGAAGTCTTTATCCTGAACGTGGGCGAGACCCTGATCATGCCGAAAGATATTCCGCACGCCGTATACGGTGAAGAAAAATTTAAAATGCAGCTTGTCGTTTCGTTCTGAACAAAAACGTCATGGAAATGGTATTAATATTGTTGTGAATTCGGATAACCACCCAGGCAGTTCACCAAACGCCAAAATTCGTTCTCCTGATAAATTCCCAAAGGATGCCAGGCGATCATTTTGTTGTGGGCGCTATGGAGTACCTTGTCAATCACGTATTTTGTACCGATGATGGGCATGGCTTCCGCAACACTCAGAGCGGAAGGGTCATTGGCTATAACAAGCTCGATACGGTCTTCTCCAATATGATATTTCCAAGAGGAAGACGCCCAGTTGATATCGAGCCGCGGGAGGATTAACTGTATTATGCCCTGCCTTATCTGAAAACGATATATAATAGTCTCGCTATTGTTGAATGCGATGATATAGGGCTGGCGGGAGTAACGCTTATATGGAGAATTGATAATATGCTCTCGATGGTGGATCTGGCTGACATAGGCTGTCACATAGGTATAATCCTCATACCGTTCTCCCATTTCTTCCGCCATACGGTGCAGGAGCATTTTCTTGTCTGAATTGGAGACCTTTTGTTTCTCCATATAATCGACATGCTGGTAATATCCCCAAATTAGTCCGACAATCATAACGGCGACGATTCCGACGCACAAATATAGCATTGTCTGGCCATCAAATCGTATATTCAAGTCCAAACCTATCATCTCCAGAAAAAGCCTGACACAGAAAGGCAAAAAACATAGAACAAGTATGATCGATATTATGTTTTCCTTTTTCATCATATCTCCTTTATGTAACGGGTACTATCACTACTCATATATTTTTCTCAGCAAATTGTATCATAAAACAGGTAGAAACAAAACCCATTGAATTATAATTCCATTTCGGAAAAGTGTTCCCATTAAATACTCGGCTCGCACTCTATAGGCACCATTCCAATTTTTCCGCAGGTAAAACAATATAATTATCCATTCCATCGCCCTGACGAAGATATACATTTCTAATACCTGCCTGTATAATCATTCTTGCACAAAGTGGGCACGGTTTTGCTTTATGAACAATAGCATCCGCAGGATTTATTCCCGTCAAATAAAGGTCTGCCCCTATTGTTTGTTCTCTGGAACAATTCATTAAAGCATTCGCCTCTGCATGAATTGCCTTACATATTCCATAACCTTCTCCTTGATGCATTCCACGTTTTATTCTGGGGCACTCGCCAATATCACAACAATTTTCTTTTCCTCTGGGAGAGCCGTTATAACCTGTAGAAATAACAACATCATCCTTAACAATCACAGCTCCGTATTTTCTCTTCAGACATGTACTCCTATATGCAAAAACCTCTGCACAATTCAAATAGGTATCCGCTTTAGACACTCTTTCTTTTCCTTTTGTAATTACCATACTGCACCTCCTCTGAACTTTCGTGTTTTTATATTGAGTATTTTTTCAGCACATAATAATCGCTTTATTCATCACAGATGTGGCGAATAAAACGATTATTAAAAATTTGCAAATTTATTCCAACAGGATCTCTGTCGTCTCAAGTCGGTATACTCTCTGCAACGCACAGCGCCCCATACCCCACCCTGGCGTTGGGATATCCTTCCTCTCCCCTCAGGGGCCTGGCTCCTGCCCGGAAATACGCCTTCACTTTCTCCCCATACAGGAACGGGTCATTTCCCCTTACGATTCCCCACTCCATCAAAAGCGCCGCGGCTCCGGCAGCAACCGGTGTGGCAAAGGATGTTCCGGTCACAGGCGTATAGCCGCCGTACAGGTCGGGGGCTCTGACTCCCACTCCCGGGGCCACGATATCCGGTTTCACCAGACCTGCAGTTACCACCCCTATGGTTCGCTCTCTGTCGGCATAGCCTCTACCGGAAAAATCCGCATAGGCGTCATATATAGTATCATAAGCCCCCACGGTAATCACCTTTGCCGCCGTGGAGGGAATCGTCAGGCTCACCTGCGGCGTGGGCTCATAGAAATAGGTTCCCATGTTGCGGGTCGCGCTGTCCGCCAAATATAGATAATACTGCCCTGTCACCACATGCACCGGCTCCAGAAGCAATGTCCAGATACCGCTCCCGATATAAGTGCCCCCGTTTGGCAAAAATTCCAGATAGAGCTCCTTGGCTACCGCATAGGGAGCCGGTTCTCCCTGATAAGCCAGAATTTTCGTCTGCTCTATATTTAGTGTAAATTTGCCGCCGTTTACCGGAGCGGTGAGCTCCGCCCTTCTGCCGCTTGGCGCGATCAGATACACCCGGTACTCGTCGGTATAATTTTGCCAGAGCTGTACCCGGAGATTCTGCTCGTAGTTTGCCACCGCAAGCTCCACCCGGACATCCTGCGGCACGCCCCTGCCGGGAACTCCTCCGCTGTAGACACTCCCTGCCACATGGCCCCCGGAAGCTCCTTCATTGCCGCTGCCGACACAGATCACCGTGCGTCCGATTTCCGCCGCGTTGTCCAGAAAGCGCTCCAGCAAAGAACTGCCGTCATGCGCCCCATAACTGTTTCCAAAACTTAAGTTTATCACTAACGGCATCTGCAGCTCCTGTGCCTTCCGCAAGCCCCAGGCCACCGCCCTCATCAGCTCTGTAGTCCGGGGAAAACCCAGCGCATCCGCCACTCCCAGCTTGACAATCAGAAGTTCCGCGTTGGGAGCTGCCCCTATATACTCCGCCGCCGTATTCAGCCCCGCCGCAATGCCGGCCACCGCCGTGCCATGCCCGCTCACATCGATACTGGGCAGAAACGCAAACTGCTCCTGCGCATTTTCTATCTGCAGCGCCTCATCAATCTGATCCGCATTAAACTCTACTCCCACCCGAAAACCTTCCGGGGGATTTCTGTCCTCCCCGGGAGTCAGCGTCTGATCCCACAGATAACGAATCCGCGTGCGGCCTCTGGAGTCCTGAAAATCTCTCCGCGTCCATTCGATACCGCTGTCCGCCACCAGGATCAACACACCCCGTCCGGTCAGATAGGGAGGGCCCAAAGTCACGGGAGTAAAGCATCCTCTGTTCCCCACGCCGGTTTCCAGTGCATAGTAATAGCGCTTCGGCTTTTCCACATACTCCACCTGCTCCAAATCGGATACGGCGTCCACCAGATTTTCCGGCACCGTCAATATGGCATAGCCCGCTATCAGATACTCCACGCCTATAGTCTCGGAAATTTCTGCCGCAGCGCCTGCCAGGTCCCCGTGATATTTCACGATGAGCTCCCAGCTTCTGGTAGCGGCCTGAAACCCCACGTTCAGATCGCCTGTGCGTGCGCGCTCCTGCTCATCTGTCTCCAGCGCCAGATTCAGTATATTCTCCCGCTTCTGATTCATATTACACCCCGAAATCACATTCCCATCGTAATACTTTATGCATTGGGGTGCAAAATAGCGCCTGGCTCCCTCACCGTCCTATTCTCCGAAAAACTCCTGCAGCACCCGCAGCGCATACGCGGTATCCCGCACTCCTCCCGTCTCCACCGCAGAGTGCATGGCAAGCTGCGGCAGACCAATATCCACAGAGCTCACGGACACATGCGCCGCAGAGATATTGCCCAGAGTGGACCCACCGGCAATGTCAGAGCGATTTGCATAGGTCTGATACGGCACATCTGCCCGCTTGCACAGACTCTTCATCTGCGCCGCAGAGACGGCGTCCGTAGTATATTTCTGACTGCCGTGATACTTGATGACAATGCCGCCGTTGAGACAGGGCCTGTTGGTAGGGTCAGCCAGCTCCGGGTGATTGGGATGCACTGCGTGGGCATTGTCCGCCGAAATCAGAAAGCTTCCCGCAAGCATGCGGCTTTTCAGGCTTGCGCCTCCAGACTTCTCATTTTGACCGGCCAAGTCATTGCACACTCTCGTCACCACATCCTCCAAAAAGGTGGAATCCGCCCCCTGTCTGGTGCCGCTTCCCACCTCCTCATTGTCAAACACCGCGCAAAGAGAGATATACTCTCTTGGAACACTGGTGAGAAATGCCTGCATAGACGCATAGACACACTGTAGGTCATCCAGTCTGGGGGACAGCACAAATTCTCCCTCCCTGCCAAAGATACGTCCCTTATCCCTCACATAAAGAAACAAATCCTGACCCAGAATATCCTCCGGCTTCACTCCTGCCGCCTCCGCAACCTGCTCCCGCAGCATCCCCTGTACATCCCCGCTGCCGCCGCACTCTCCATAGAGGGGCAGCATATCCGTCTGAGGATTGTATTCCACGCCTTTATTCATGTCCCGGTTCATATGGATTGCCACATTGGGAATCACCAGTAGGTCTGTATCTAAATTGACCAGTTTAGTCACTATATTATTTCCCGCTTCTTTAGCCTCCTCACACACCGTCACTCTTCCGGCCACGGACAATGGTCTGTCCAGCCATGTGGAGAGAATCATCCCTCCGTATTTTTCCGTATTCAGGCGCACATAATGCTTTTCCGCCTCCAGCTCCGGGCGCTCCTTTATTTTAAAGGTGGGCGAATCACTGTGGGAAGCCGCCATGTGAAAGCCCCTGAGCTCCCCCTCCGGTATCCGAAAGGCGATCAGCGAGGAATCATTGCGGGTCACATAATAACTTCCTCCGGCACACACACGCCAGTCCTCCCGCTCGTCCAGCTCCCGAAAGCCCGCTGCCGCCAGCTCCTCCTTTAAATTCGCAACCACATGAAAACAACTGGGGCTCTCCTCAATAAAGGAGAGCATATCCCTGCAGACATCCAAACCTTCCATTTTTCCTCTCATTCCGCCGCACAAGCGGCATTTTCAGACTCACTTTCAGACCTTATTGTCTATACACAATTCCCTTTGCCAGTTCTTCCACTTTCTCCTGTCCGCGGAACAGTCCTGCCACAGCCAGTCCGAAATCGATGGCCGTGCCCATTCCTCTGGAGGTTATCACATTTCCATCGATCTCCACAGGGCCCGCGGTGACAGTGGCTCCCTCCAGATGGCTCTCAAAGCTGGGATAGGAGCAGGCTCTTCTCCCTCTCAGGATTCCCTTATGTCCAAAAATGCTGGGAGCAGCACAAATCGCACCGATATATTTTCCGTCCTCGTAAAAGGCATCTATCTGTGCCATCAGCGGGCCGTGCGCCTCCAGATTCTTTGTACCCTCTCCGCCGCCGGGCAAAAGCAGCATGTCATAGTCCGCAAAATCCACCTGCGAGTATGTTTTGTCCATCCTGACCACAATACCGTGAGCCCCCTCCACGGCGGACTCCTCCGTCACGGACACCATATCGATGTCAAGCCCCAGTCGGCGGCAGATGTCCACCACAGCCAATGCCTCGATTTCCTCATATCCCTTTGCGAAAAAAATTCCTATTCTGCTCATTCCATTTCCTCCGTCTTCCTATATTTCTTCTTACGCTCCCAGTATACACGTTTTCCCTTTTCCTTTCAACTTATCCATACAACTTGTCCTGATATTCATAAAACTCTATAAATATATACAACATTTTCAAGTAGCAAACTTAAAAT
>JAIDDH010000026.1 GCA_029055435.1 Acetatifactor sp. | reverse complement strand
CCCCCCTATATTTTTTTTTATAGTATCTGTCGTCTTACGATATTAATGAGCGTCTCGTGGGCTGGGATCTGTGTCTTATTTTAATTCTATGATTTCAGCAACATAAAACATTATTTAGCTACATGGCACACAATTCCGCTAAAATTCATCTTGTGTATTTATCAGCATGCTTTTTCAGAATCATGAATCCTAATCGAAAATAAAAATTATGGTTGACATTGAAGATGTAGGGTGCTATACTCCAATACGACAGGCAAAGGCGCTTCGGGGAATTCCCGAGGCGCCTTTTAACATGGGATGTCCGCGCCGGGAGGGTGTCTGGTGTTATGAAATAGGTCTGTGTGTGGCGATGCAAAGGGGCATTTGTGAAAGTGTCTCTTTGCATCGCTAATTTTATTGAGGAGGAAAAGATTATGGAAGAAGTATCAAGCATGGTGTTTGGTGTCTGGTTTTTGATCGGCGCGGCGTTGGTGTTCTGGATGCAGGCGGGCTTTGCCATGGTGGAGACCGGCTTTACCAGAGCCAAGAATGCCGGCAACATTCTGATGAAAAATCTGATGGATTTCTGCATCGGTACGGTGGTGTTTATCGTCATTGGTTTCGGTTTGTTGCTGGGAGAGGACATGATGGGGCTGATCGGTAAGCCCGGTTTCGACATTTTCACAAGCTATCAGAATTTCGACTGGTCGAACTTTGTGTTCAATCTGGTGTTCTGTGCGACCACCGCGACCATCGTCTCAGGGGCAATGGCTGAGAGAACGAAATTTTTGTCCTACTGTATTTATTCTGGTGTAATCTCCGCGGTGATTTACCCTATCGAGGCACATTGGATATGGGGCGGCGGCTGGCTGGCACAGATTGGTTTCCACGATTTTGCGGGCTCTACCGCGATACATATGGTGGGCGGTATCTCGGCGTTGATTGGCGCTAAGCTGCTGGGCCCCCGAATCGGCAAGTTTGTGAAGGATAAAGACGGCAAGGTGACTAAGGTAAATGCCTTCCCGGGACATAATCTTCCCATCGGCGCGCTGGGTGTGTTCATCCTGTGGCTGGGCTGGTATGGCTTCAACGGTGCGGCGGCTGTATCCATCGAGGAGCTGGGGTCTATCTTTGTGACTACCACCATTGCTCCCGCTATCGCAACCGTGGTGTGTATGGTATTTACCTGGATAAAATACGGCAAGCCCGATGTGTCCATGTGTCTGAACGCATCTCTGGCCGGTCTGGTGGCAATTACCGCGTCCTGTGATGTGACGGATGCTCTCGGCTCCATAGTCATCGGCGCAGTTGCAGGGCTGTTAGTGGTGTTCGGTGTGTGGTTTCTGGATAACAAATTGCATATTGACGATCCCGTGGGAGCGGTGGCAGTACATTGCCTGAACGGTATTTGGGGAACCATTGCGGTAGGACTGTTTGCCACAGACACGGCTCCTGCATTTGCCAGAGGTGTGGCGGGAGGTGCAAATCAGATTGCGGAGAAGGGACTGTTCTATGGCGGAGGCTTTAAACAGATGGGTCTGCAGCTTCTGGGGTTTGCGGCTGTGGCGGCGTGGACAGCCGTGACAATCACCATCACATTCTTGGTAATCAAGGCTCTGGTCGGCCTGCGTGCCACCGAGGAGGAGGAAATCATCGGTCTGGATGCCACGGAGCATGGTCTGCCCTCTGCTTATGCCGGCTTTAGCCTGATGGATATCTCTAATACCATGATGATGGATGCTAATGAGAATACGGATCTTGGTGTGTCTGAATATGAGGAGGCCTCCGAGGTACAGAGAAACGCAGCGGTTGCGGTTGCAGCGGCTCCGGTAGCTTCGGTGACCGGCATTTACAAAGTAGTGATTGTCACCAAGCTCTCCAGATACGAGAAGCTGAGAAAGGCGCTGAACGATCTGGGTGTGACCGGTATGACTATGACTCAGGTAATGGGCTGTGGTATTCAGAAGGGCGCAGGAGAGAGATACCGCGGCGTAGAGCTGGATGCGACGCTGCTTCCCAAGGTAAAGATCGAGGTTGTTGTCAGCAAGATTCCTGTGGCCGATGTGATCGATACAGTGAAGAGAACGCTTTACACAGGACATATCGGAGATGGCAAGATTTTTGTATACAATGTGGAGCAGGTTGTGAAGGTCCGCACCGGCGAGGAGGGATTTGCCGCTCTGCAGGATGTAGAGTAAGCCGGAAAAAATAGTTGCTTTCATCTATCCTTTGTTATGATATGCCGCCTGTGTGCTGCGACTCACACGGGAAAGGCAATCCCCGGGTGCTTCCACCACCCGGGGATTTTATTTGCTGCTGCAGTGTGTTGTCCTGCTGTCAGGTCTCTTGTTTTTTCACTGCATTTCCCATTTTTTTCAGCAAAACATTGACGTCGATAGGTTTGGCCAGAAAGTCGTTCATGCCGCTTTCCATCGCCATATCTTTGTCTTCCTGAAATGTGTTGGCGGTGCAGGCGTAGATCAGGACAGTCTTTGCATCTGGCCTGTCCAGTTTTCGGATTTCTCTGGATGCAGTGCAGCCGTCCATGACGGGCATTTGCATATCCATCAGGATGATACCGAACTCGCCGACTGCCGATTGACGGAACAGCTCAACTGCCTCCTGACCGTTGTGTGCATGAACGGTTTCAAAGCCTTCCATCGCCAATATCTCCAACAGCACTTCTGCATTGAGCTCCACATCTTCGGCTATCAGAACTTTTACCGGACGGGTGTCTTCCTGCTCCATATTCGGCTCATTGTCCCCGGGCATGTCTTTGGTTTCGCTCTGCTTCAGATAATCCGGTATATCCTTTACAATGGCGTTGGGAATTGTGACGGTAAAGGTGCTCCCGGAGTTTATTTCGCTCTCCACAGTGATATCGCCATCCATGGCGTTTGCGAGCAGTTTGCTGATTGCCATGCCCAGCCCGGTTCCTTTGACGCCGTCGGTATTTCGATCTCTTTCCTGGCTGAAGGGGTCGAAGATTTTGTTGATGTATTCCTTGGAGATGCCGATGCCAGTATCTTCGCAGCGGTAGAGTGTGGTTACATGCGTATCATCCGTTTTTGT
>JAIDDH010000025.1 GCA_029055435.1 Acetatifactor sp. | reverse complement strand
CGGACGGGGAGGCGTGTGCGGCTCTGAAGAAGGCCATACAGCAGAAGTTCCCGTTCTTCGATGCCAAGGCGCTGGATTCCGCACGGTTCATCTTCGGACACCCTGCGGATTCCATCCTCTGGCATGAGGGCGAGATCACCATAGACTGCATTGTGAAGCCGCAGGGCGGCAGGGAGATACCGCAGGGGCAGAGGAACGCCACCATGTCCCATTTTGCGGGGCGCGTGGTGAAACGGTACGGCGCAACGGAAAAGGCGCATGAGATTTTCATGGAGGAAGCCAATAAGTGCAATCCTCCGCTGGAGGACGCGGAGCTCGCTATGATCTGGCAGAGCGCCTGCCGGTTTGCGGAGAAAGTGCAGGGGCAGGAGGGGTATGTCTCCCCGGATGCATACAATGACGAGTTCGGGCGGGAGTCTTTAAAGCCTGGCGATTACTCCGACATCGGGCAGGCGAAGGTGCTGACCAGGGAATACGGGGTGGAGCTGCGCTATACGGCGGCCACGGATTACTTACGATTCTGTGGGCAGTATTGGGTGGAGTCGAAGCAGCAGGCGGTGGGCGCGGCAGAGGAATTTTTAGACCTTCAGCTTGCGGACGCAAAGGATGAGATCACACGGGCGAAACAGGCGCTCATGGATGCGGGAATTTCGGAGGATGCCATCACCTCCGGCGGCAAGTCGCTGGAGAAGAAGATCAGCGGCGGGCAGATGGACGCTTACCTTGCGTATATGTCCGCTTTAGGCTATAAGGCGTTCGTTATGAAGCGGCGGGACATGAAATATGTGGTGTCGGCGCTGCAGGCGGCGAAGCCGATGCTGGAGATCAGCGTGTCTGATCTGGATAAAGATGGATTTCTGCTGAACACGCCGGACGGCACCTATTACCTCCCGGACGGGTTGGAGGGGAAGCGCGACCACAGCCCGGAGGACTATATCACGAAAATAACGGCGGCAGCTCCCGGTGGTAAAGGGGAGAAACTGTGGCTGGATTCTTTAGACACTATTTTCTGCAAAGACCAGGAGCTAATTGATTATGTGCAGCAGATCGTGGGCATGGCTGCGGTGGGGCGCGTCTATATGGAATCTCTGGTGATTGCCTATGGGGAGGGAAGGAACGGAAAGTCCACCTTCTGGAACACGATAGCCCGTGTGCTTGGCACCTACAGCGGTAATATGTCCGCCGACACTCTCACGGTCGGGTGCAAGAGGAATGTGAAGCCGGAACTTGCCGAGGCGAAGGGTAAGCGGCTTATCATTGCCGCCGAGCTGGAGGAAGGAATGCGGCTGAACACCTCCGTGGTGAAACAGATGTGTTCCACGGATGAGATTTTTGCGGAGAAAAAGTATAAAGACCCGTTTTCATTCACACCGAGCCATACCCTCGTGCTTTACACCAACCACCTGCCAAGGGTGGGTGCGAATGATCCGGGGACGTGGCGGCGCTTAATCGTGATCCCGTTCCATGCCAGGATAGAGGGCGCAGCGGATGTGAAGAACTATGCGGATTTCCTTGTGTCGGAGGCGGCCTCGTCAATCATGGCGTGGATCATTGAGGGTGCGAAAAAGGCAATCAGCCGGAATTTCCACATCCCCTGCCCTGCCTGCGTGGAGAATGCCATCAAAGCGTACCGTGAAGACAACGACTGGCTTGGGCATTTTCTGGGCGAGTGCTGTGAAAGTGACAAGACATATCGGGAGAAGTCAGGCGAACTGTACCAGGAATACCGCAGTTACTGTATGCGGACGGGGGAGTATGCGAGAAGCACGGCGGATTTTTATAATGCGCTGGAGTCCGCAGGGTTCATGCGCCAGAAAACAAAGACGGGAAATTTTATCCGGGGGCTCCGGATAAGGGATGATTTCACGGAATGACAGGCGTGTTTTCCCGTGAGGGTGGAGGTCGGTGGAGGTCTTGGTATAAACCCCCTTTAGGGCAGTTTTTTCAGTAAAAAAACACTTATAGAGGACTTTTAGGTACAGGTTCCACCGACCTCCACCCGAAAGCCCGGAATGCTTGAAAAATAAAGGATTGGAGGCATCTATATGAGGGAAAAGATCATAGAGCAGAAATTCAGGGTGGCTGTAAAGGCCGCCGGGGGCGTGACAGTAAAG
>JAIDDH010000024.1 GCA_029055435.1 Acetatifactor sp. | reverse complement strand
CGCTATCAAATAGTTTAACATATGTCAACATATTTTTACTTTTTTGAGGTCTTACATTTTGTAAGTAGCCCTACATAAAAAACCACCCCTAAACTTTGACCGAGTACGGGGTGGATTTTTCTATTTCGCATTTCTTTTTACTTATCTAGACTCTTCATTGTCGGGAACAGCAGCACATCCCTGATTGCCGGTGAATTCGTCAAAAGCATCACCAGTCTGTCAATACCATACCCGATTCCTCCTGTGGGCGGCATGCCGATTTCCAGCGCGTTCATGAAGTCCTCGTCCGTGGTGTTGGCCTCTTCGTCGCCTGCTGCCAGAGCAGCCTCTTGCGCTTTGAAGCGCTGGCGCTGGTCGATGGGGTCGTTCAGCTCAGAGTAGGCATTGCACATCTCACGACCATAGATAAAGAGCTCAAAACGCTCCACATAATCGGGCTTGTCCGGCTTTCTCTTGGTCAGGGGCGAAATCTCCACCGGATGATCCATGATAAACACGGGCTGAATCAGATGCTCCTCCACGAACTCCTCAAAGAAGAGATTCAGGATATCGCCCTTCTCGTGGCGGGCCTCGTAATGCACTCCCTTCTCGTCCGCAAGCTTTTTGGCCGCCGCGGTGTCGGGAATCTGGTCAAAGTCCACATTCGCATACTGCTTTACTGCATCCACCATCGTCATGCGCGCAAAGGGCTTGCCCAGGTCGATCATCTCCTCGGCATAGGGGATCAGGGTCGTGCCACAGACCTCCTGTGCCACATATCGGAACATATTCTCAGTCAGGTCCATCATGCCGTTGTAATCGGTATATGCCTGATAGAGCTCCATCAGAGTAAACTCAGGATTATGTCTGGTGTCCAGTCCCTCATTTCTGAACACGCGTCCGATCTCGAACACGCGCTCCAGACCGCCCACGATCAGTCTCTTGAGATAAAGCTCCAGTGAAATGCGGAGCTTCACATCCTCGTCCAATGCATTATAATGGGTCTCAAAGGGTCTGGCCGCCGCACCGCCGGCATTGGATACCAGCATGGGAGTCTCCACCTCCAGAAAGCCCTGCTCCTCCAGATAGCGTCTGATGGCGCTGATAATCTTGGAACGCTTCACAAAGGTATCCTTCACCCCAGAGTCCATGATCAGATCCGTGTAGCGCTGTCGATAACGGATATCCGTGTTGGTCAGGCCATGATATTTCTCGGGCAGAATCTGCAGGCTCTTGGAGAGCAGATCAATCCGCTGCGCATGGATGGAAATCTCGCCGGTCTTGGTCTTAAACACTTCTCCCTCGATGCCAACAATATCACCCACATCATATTTCTTGAAATCCGCATAGGATTCCTCGCCCACGCTGTCTCTGGCCACATAGGACTGAATATTGCCGGGCAAATCCTGAATATTGCAAAAAGATGCCTTGCCCATGACACGCTTGGACATCATTCGTCCGGCGATACGGACAGTCTTGCCCTCAAGCTCCTCAAAATGCTCCTTGATATCAACACTGTGATGTGTCACATCATATTTGGTGATCTGAAAAGGGTCTTTACCGGCCTCCTGCAGCGCTGCCAATTTCTCGCGGCGCACCTTTAAAAGCTGATTGATATCCTGTTCCTGTACCGGGCCTTTTGTATTCTGCTGTTCTTCTGCCACGTCTCTTCCCTCTTTTCTCCGGTGTGCCGGCTCGCTCTAGTTGCTTCTCTGAATCTCCAGAATCTTGTATACAAATACGCCTGCGGGGGTCTCCACCTCCACGGTGTCGTTGACCTTTCTGCCAAGCAAAGCTCTGCCCACAGGGCTCTCGTTGGAAATCTTTCCCTTCAGGCTGTCTGCCTCGGCGGAGCCCACAATCTTGTACTCCAGCTCCTCGCTGTACTCAATGTCGAGAATCCGCACTTTACAACCCACATTGATCTGATCCAGATCGACCTCATCCTCCACCACAACCTCGGCATTTTTCAGGATATTCTCCAGTTCCTCGATTCTGGCCTCGATATCTCTCTGCTCGTCCTTTGCTGCATCGTACTCAGCATTCTCGGAGAGATCGCCCTGCTCTCTGGCTTCCTTGATCTTCTGGGCAACCTCCTGACGCTTTACCACCTTCAGTTCATGTAACTCGTCTTCATACTTCCTGAGTCCCTCATAGGTCAAAATATTTTTCTTTTCCTGCATCACATTTCACCTCTCTGTTTGTAAATTTCTGTAGATTTCTGTAAATTCTATCTTAAGCTGCTCCGCTTTCCATCTTCCATATTTTCTCAATTAACTTAGGTATTATAACCGTTTTATCCCTTAGTGTCAAGGAGTCCCCACAGTTTTCCCGCGACTTTAGTATCAGTGCAGCTCCCGCCAGATTTTCCTCAGGGAAAAATAGACGCATCTGAGTCTGCGGGATTCAATCCGCAGTTCTTTCTCCCGCACGGCCGCCATATCCAGCCAGACGCTGCCTTCCGGCGGATTAAACAGGGGAATATACTTTTCTCCGGTGAAGTCCAGCACATTGACAGGCTCGCTGTAGCGTTCCTCCCGAATGCGTATCTGGCCGTAGGTGCCATTGTCCGGCAGGAAATGCAGATCGATGGCCAGTCCGTATTCCTGAAAGAAATCCTCTGTAAATTCCTCCAGCTGCTCTCCATAGGTCAGATCCGGCGCAATCCACAGCAGGCTCTTCATCCGGGGAGCCAGACTGCCAAGCAGTTCATGCAGGCAGGGCACATTCCCCAACACCACAAAATGAGCATGCCGGGCATAGGACAACAGACCCTGCATCCATTTTTTATCAAGATATTTGTCAAATTCCGGCAGCGGAAGCAGCGCTCTCACCCAGCAATCCTCCGGCACACCCTCCGCATACACCAGAGCATTGTCGCCCCGCTCATCCAAAAGCGGGGCAAGTTCTTCCCGGAGCTGCTCGCCCATCTTCGTCCGCTCCCGCTTTTGTCTGCGTTTCCGCAGGCGATCCTGCACGCGGGAGCACATGCGCTCCCATATGCGAAGCAGCGGCCTGAAAAATGGAAATTTGGCGCTATCTCTGCGGCGGCCCGATCTCACAATCCGCTCACAGATGACTATCCGTATCAGTCGATAGTCCTGCAAAGAAAACTCCTGAATTTCAAAGGAGCAATCCGGCAGTCTTGATTTTTTTGAAGTGTTATGCGCGCTCTGCTCTGTGCGGCGGCTCTGATAAAATACATTAACAATCGTGTCCATGCTCCATTATATGCATCCGCCGCAGAAATATGTGACAAGTTTTGAAAGGCCTCTCTCAAACATTCAGACAAAAATGCGCTCCACGCTCTCCGTCAGATCCTCCATGGTCGTCATGGCGTTGATCTCCCGGCGAAAGCGGGCGGAACCGGGCATGCCCGTCGTGTACCATGAGAGATGTTTTCGCATCTCCCGCACGCCGATATACTCACCTTTATATTCCAGCTGCAGAGCCGCATGGCGCAGAACCGTCTCTTTTTTTTCAGCATTATCCGGGCGGGGCAGAAGCGTCCCGTCCTCCAGATAGCGGTTGACCTCCCTGAAAATCCATGGATTTCCCCGGGCGGCGCGGCCGATCAGGACGCCGTCGCATCCGGTCTGCTCCAGAAGCCGCTTTGCCTTCTCAGGGCTGTCCACATCGCCGTTTCCCAGAACCGGGATGCTCACCACTTCCTTCACCCGGGCGATGATATCCCAGTCCGCCTGTCCGCTGTAATATTGTTCCCTGGTACGCCCGTGGACAGCCACCGCCGCCACGCCGCAGCTCTCGGCAATTTTGGCGATTTCCACTGCATTGACATGATCATCGTCAAAGCCCTTACGGATTTTCACTGTGACAGGCTTGCGGGTGGCTTTCACCAGGCTGCTCAGAATTTGCTCCACCAGCTTGGGATTTTTCATCAGCGCCGAGCCCTCCCCATTGTTGACCACCTTGGGCACCGGGCAGCCCATGTTGAGATCCAGAAAGGCATGAGACCTGTCCTCGATGCGCTTTGCCATCTCGCTGAGTATAACCGGGTCGGAGCCGAACAACTGCAGCGAGGCATAGCCCTCGTCGGGATGGATGTCCATGAGGCTGTCTGTGTTTTTATTGTTATGCCAGATGGCTTTGGCACTGACCATCTCCATGCACACCAGCCCGGCCCCCTGTTCGTGGCATAACAGGCGAAAAGGCAGGTCTGATACACCTGCCATGGGAGCCAAAATAATATTGTTGGGGAGGGTGATGCCTCCTATCGTAAGTTGGGGCACAGTCATATCCTCTCTTATCTGAGTTTTTTCTGAGTTTTCCTATTTAGCATTTTTATCGTAAATCAGGCGCAGGCCGTCCAATGTCAGGGACGGGTCATAGATGTCGATGGAATCCGTCTCATCCGCAATCAGTCGCCCCATGCCTCCGGTGGCAACCACCTTAAGGTCTTCCAGCCCGCTCTCCTCACGCACTTTCCTGATAATGTATTCCGTCTGTCCGATCTGTCCGTACATGACGCCCGCCTGCATGCTGGTGACGGTTTCCTGAGCCAGAATGGACTTGGGCTTCCTGATCTCGATGTCGGGGAGCTTGGCCGTCCGGCTCCAGAGAGCCTCCGCGCTGATGCGGACACCCGGGGCGGTAATGCCCGCGGTAAAACAGCCTTCGGCAGTGATCAGGTCATAGGTGGTGGCGGTGCTGAAATCCAGCACCAGCACGGGTCCGCCGTATTTTTCATAGGCGGCCACTGCGTCCACGATGCGGTCAGCACCGATGGATTTGGGATCCTCCGTGGTAATCCGGATGCCGGTCTTTACCCCCGGTCCCACAATCATGGGCCTTGTCCCTGTATAGCGCGTCAGCGCTCCCAGAAGGGAATGCATCACCGCCGGCACCACGCTGGCCACAATGGAGCCTGCAAGCGACCGGGGCTCGATCCCGCTGTTTTGCAGAAGCTGTGTGATGAGAATACCGTATTCATCAGAAGTACGGGAAACTTTACTCATCAGCCGGAATGTTGCCTGCAGTTTCTCTCCCTCATACACTCCGAATGTCATATTGGTGTTGCCCACATCGATCACAAGAATCATTTTTATAGTTCCTCCTGCTCCTTCAACAGCTCCGAGACATCTTCCTTCAGAATAAACACTCTGTAGTACAGATTTAAGGATTCAAACAGCTCCTGACGCTTGCGGCGGATTTCGCCCACAAGCAGGCCGCTGGAAATCTCGTCATAATAAATGTCACTCTCCTCGGCGTCAGTCTCCAGAGACAGGGTGCCGTCCTCCTCAAAGACAATGGTAAATACACCACCCACTTCCTCCGTAAAAAGCACGCAGATGATGTGCAGCTCGTCCTTGACAGAGTCAGGAATGCCCGCAAACTGCTCATTAAAATAGTATTTTCTCTCATAGGCATTTGCGCCGCAGAGCACAATACGCTTATCTTCCATCATTTTCCTTTCCGCATCAAACATACCCGTAAATGCCCCGCACGGAAACCTCGCCTGCAAACACCCTGCACACACTTCCGTCCTGTCGCTCCACAATCAGCTCTCCTGTGTCCGTGATACCTCTGGATATTCCCCGGTACTCTCCGCCGGGCTCAAGCACACAGACCTCTCTGTCCCGGTTTACCAGCAAACGATTGTAGGAGTCTCTGATTCCAGTCAGAGACTCCGTTTTGCAGAAATCTTCATAATCTTCTCTAAAAGCCTCCAGCACCGCGTTAAGCAGCCGTGCTCTGTCCACACATCTGCCGCAGGCAGTGTCCAGTGCAATCGCCTTGTCCGCAAGCTCTGCCGGAAAGCTCTGCTCCCGCACATTGATACCCGCGCCGATGACCACATGGCGGATGGCGTTCTGCGCTACGCTCATTTCCGTGAGAATGCCGCAGACCTTTTTACCGTCTATGACGATATCGTTAGGCCATTTAATCTCCGGAACCACTCCCGTCTCCCGGGCAATTCCCCGGGTCAGAGCATGGGCAGCAATCAGTGTGAGCATAGAAGCCTTCTCGGGGGCAAACTCAGGTCTTACAATCAGCGTAAAATAGATATTCGTTCCCGGCGGGCTCACCCAGCTGCGGCCTCTGCGCCCCTTTCCTGCGGTCTGCATATCCGCCGTCACCACCGCACCGTGAGGAGCGCCCTGCTCCGCAAGCCGCTTTGCCTCCTCATTGGTAGAGTCCAGACTGTCGTAGGCATAGTAGTTCAACGTCGAACCTTCCGTTCTCATAAAACTCATAAAGTCGCCGCCATCACCGCTTTGATGGTGTGCATGCGGTTTTCCGCCTCCTCAAACACCAGAGACTGAGCGGACTCAAACACTTCGTCCGTGACCTCCATCTCCGTGATGCCGAAGCGCTGGCCCATCTGCGCGCCAATCTTGGTCTTCAGGTCGTGGAACGCGGGCAGGCAGTGCATGAAAATAGCATTTTCCCCCGCATTGTCCATGACGGCTCTGTTGACCTGATAGGGGGACAGCTCTCTGATACGCTCCTCCCACACCTCGTCCGGCTCGCCCATGGACACCCATACATCGGTGTAAATCACGTCCACATCCTTCGTTCCCGCCTGCACATCCTCGGTGAGCGTCACACTGCCGCCGGTCTGTGCGGCAAGCGCCTTGCACTGCTCTGTCAGCGCCTGCTCCGGGAAATATTTCGCTGTGGTGCAGGCCGTAAAGTGCATACCCATCTTGGCGCAGGCCACCATCAGGGAATTGCCCATATTATAGCGGGCGTCGCCCATATAGGTCAGCTTGATGCCCTCCAGATGCCCGAAATGCTCCTTGATGGTGAGCAGGTCTGCCAGCATCTGTGTGGGGTGAAACTCATTAGTCAGTCCGTTCCAGACGGGCACCTTGGAATATTTTGCCAGTTCTTCCACAATTTCCTGCCCGTAGCCGCGGTACTCGATGCCCTCGAACATCCCCGCCAGCACGCGGGCGGTATCCGCAATGCTCTCCTTCTTGCCAATCTGAGAACCGGAGGGATCCAGATAGGTGCAACCCATACCCAAGTCATGGGCAGCCACCTCGAAAGAACATCTGGTCCGGGTGCTGGTCTTTTCAAAAATCAGCGCCACATTCTTTCCCCTAAAATGGTCAACCGGGATGCCTTTTTTCTTCTTATCTTTGAGTTCCGCTGCCAAATCTACAAGATAGGCAATCTCCTCCGGGGTGAAATCCAGTAATTTCAGGAAATCCCGCCCCTTTAAATTTACTTTTTGATTACTTGTATTGTTTATCATCTGTTCTCCCGCTCCACTCATTATTTTATGCCTTCCTTCAAAGCGGCTCCCAGACTTGCGATGCCCTGCAGCTCTGCGGGCAGAAGAATCGTCGTAGCCTGACCATCCGCAACTTTCTCAAATGCCTCCAGACTCTTAAGCTTCAGCACCGCATCGTCGGCGCCGGCCTCCTTCAGCATTCTGATACCGTCTGCATTTGCCTGCTGCACTTTGAGAATAGCCTCCGCCTCACCTTCCGCCTCGCGGATCATCTTCTCCTTCTGTGCCTCGGCGCGCAGGATTGCAGATTTCTTCTCAGCCTCAGCGCGCAGAATCGCGGATTCCTTCTCACCCTCGGCCTCCAGAATACGTGCTTTCTTCTCACCTTCCGCACGGGTTACGGCCTCACGTCTCTCACGCTCCGCCTTCATCTGCTTCTCCATGGCATTCTGAATCTCAGCGGGAGGAATGATATTTTTCAGCTCCACACGATTGACCTTGATGCCCCAAGGGTCGGTAGCGATATCCAGAGCAGCACGCATCTTGGTGTTGATGATCTCGCGGGATGTCAGGGTCTGATCCAGTTCCAGATCGCCGATGATATTACGCAGAGTGGTAGCCGTCAGATTCTCAATGGCCATCATCGGATTCTCCACGCCGTAGGTAAACAGCTTGGGATCGGTAATCTGATAGAATACCACTGTGTCGATTCTCACAGAAGCGTTATCCTTGGTAATCACGGGCTGGGGCGGGAAATCGGCAACCTGCTCCTTCAGATTCACTCTGCGGGCCACCTTGTCGATAAAGGGAACCTTGATGTGAAAACCTACGGACCAGGTGCTCTGATACGCGCCCAGACGCTCTACCACATAGGCCTGCGCCTGAGGTACGATTTTGATACAACTGAAAAATATCCATATCACAAGAACAATGAAAATAAAAGGAAGCAAAACAAAACCCATATTACACCTCTTTCTGCGCGGAATATGTGCCGCGCCCACATACTCTTACGTTTACGTTGTGATTTTCTGCATCTGCGGATCCTCACGCACAATCAGCTTGACGCCGCTGACTGCTACGACCTCCACCACGGTACCCACATTCATGTGTTGTTTATCGTCCTCACTTCTCGCGCTCCACTCCTGACCACCCACAGTCACCTGTCCGATTCCCTGCAGATTGTCAATCTCACTGATCACGATAGCCTGACGCCCGATCATACTCTCCACATTAGTGCGCACCCTGTCTTTGTTAAAGTATTTCACCGCAACAGGTCTCGTAAACACCATCAGCAGCAGGGACACTACCAGAAACAGCAGGATCTGCAGCCAGATGGGCAGTGAAAAAGCAGCCGCGATCACAGCTATCAAAGCGCCGCCGGCAAACCAGATACTGGTAAGCCCCAGCGTCCCCACCTCAATTCCAATTGCCACAATCAAAACTACAAGCCAGACAATCATCATTTCACTCATAAAATCTATCCCCTTTCCCGCGGTGATTTTAGTTTACTACAAAAAGGCTCCACGGGCAATGTATTTCTTTGCACGTTAGCGCTCTTATAGTGTAAAATTGCCGTCAAAACAGGGCAGCATACGGTATGCTGCCCTGTCCTGATTCTATTCTTCCATAGTATTATACGCTTTAATAGAAGACATGATTCCCGATCACGATACCTTCCCGTCCATTGTTGCGGCGGAAATGTGTGCAGTCGCCTACATTGGATACGCCGGAAAGCGCTTCCTCTGCAGCCTTCTTGCAGCTCTCAGGGATATTGCCGGACTCATATCTTGCGTTCACCTTGCCGTTTAATGCGGGCGTAAACTGCCCGGAGGCATAGATAACACCGTGAATACTGTCTGGATATGCGCTGCTTCGCACGCGATTCATCACCACAGCTCCCACAGCCACCTGGCCTTCATAGCTCTCGCCGCCGGCCTCGCAGTAAATCAACGCCGCCAGAAGCAAAGTGGTATCCGCATCCGTAGTGTATTCGCCGTAATTGACATGGCGTTTTGCCTCACGCTCGGCTTCCTCTCTGATTTTGATTTCCTCCAAAGTCTCGCCGGAGTCCACCTTGAAATTCACACTCACAAACTCAGCGGACACATAAGCGTCCTCACCTTCATAATCGATGCAGACCCACTCGCCGGTTCCGTCATCCAGCACATCCACGATCTCGCCCTTGGGGAGAAGACCATAAACTTCCGCCTCGCTGTCCGGCGCCTTGCGCACTCGCAAAATATCCGTATCGATGGTGGCAATCATCTTACCTACATCGTTGGCGAGCGCTTTCGCCTCCTCGCCGAAGAGCAGATAGTCATCTGAAGCCCAGCCTATCACATTTCCTGACTGCAGCCGTGTCCATCCATTCTTTCTTTCTATTATAGTACCGCCGCAATCCTTATACAATTTTCCAACCTTATCCGCATCCTCACTGGCATCGCTTCTCACATTCAGGGCGTCCCGGACATTTGCCATAACGATCCCCGACTGTTCCTCTTCCATATTCAACTCTGCCATATTGGCATCTGTGTCGCGTCTGATAATCACATTGGACTCCAGAATCGCCGCTACACCCCCGTTGACCTCGTCCAAATAACTCCCGTTGCTGCCAGCTTCTGCGTTAATGTCTGTGAGCATCATTACGACAACGGCCAAGATCAGACCCGTAAGGATGCGGCACAGCTTTCTGCTTTCTGCCATTTTTTACCTCCAACAATTTAACCCCTTAATAAGATACATTAATTAAATATAACTTGTTACAAAATTATTAAAATTGTTAAGATTTTTATAAATAATAGCAGAACATATTACGTTTGTCAAGCAAGAGCTGGTTTACTTTAATTCACTTGTTGTAACAATTTTGCCTATATACTATATATTGTGATTACTGCTTAAACCGGGGGCTGCAAGAGGCGGCAAAACTGTAACTACATATTTCGGGACTTGTCGATACAGGCCTCCATGGCGTCCATCACAGCCGCCCGCAGGCCCATCTCCTCCAAAACTTTCACTGCCTGAATCGTCGTGCCGCCGGGAGAACAGACCATATCCTTCAGTTCCCCGGGATGCTTTCCCGTCTCCAGCAGCATCTTGGCACTGCCCAGCACAGCCTGCGCCGCAAACTCATAAGCCTGCTTACGGGGCATACCCTCCGCCACCGCCTCATCCGCCATGGCCTCCAAAAACAGGAACACATAGGCCGGAGCACTGCCGGAGACTCCCACTACCACATCCATTAACCTCTCCGGTACCACATCCGCTCTGCCAAAGGAATTCAAGAGAGTTAAAACATGCTTTAACTCTTCTTCTGTCACGCTCTCCTCTGCACAGACCCCTGTGCAGCCCTCCAGCACCAGCGCCGGTGTGTTGGGCATACAGCGGATGAGCTTACAGTCTTCTCTGCCAAAAGCCTCCTTCAGATAACCCAGCGTCCTTCCTGCAGCAATGCTGACAATCAGTGTGCCGGGCCGCACCGCATCCTTAATCTCAGCAATCACTTCAGGGAAGAAAATAGGCTTCACCGCCAGGAACAAAATATCCGCCCGGGCGGCAACCTGTGCATTGCTCTCGCCGATCTGAATATTAAATCGTTCTTTAATTTTGTTTTCCGTGGCTTCAGTAAGGGCCTTCCCAATAATATCCTCCGCCGACGCCGCCTGTTGTTTCAAAATACCTCCAATCATGGCGGAAGCCATATTGCCAAGTCCAATAAACCCTAATTTCATCATTCCTCTCCTCCTCTTTTTATCTATTTTCCGCTTTTCTGCATCCCCAGGCTGTTATTTTCCATTATTCCGCTGCCTGTGGGCCTCATACATCAGCAAGGCAGCCGCCACGCCGGCATTCAGGGATTCCACCCTGCCCTCCATGGGTATCTTCAGCCGGGCGGAGGCCTGATCCGTCAGCTCCCGGCTCAGTCCGTTTGCCTCGTTCCCTATCAGGAAAGCCGTAGGCCCCTGAAAACAAAAGCTGTCATAGTAAGTCTCACCCTGCAGATGGGCCGCATAGGTCTTTACGCCAGCGTCATGCAGTCGCTTTACCGTGGCCAGTAGATTATCTTCATATAAGAATGGCACCCGATAAACAGAGCCCATAGTGGAACGAATGACCTTGGGATTAAATATATCCACGGTGGAGGTGCTCATGATAACAGCCGTTATCCCAGCTCCTTCCCCTGTGCGGATAATAGTTCCCAGATTACCCGGATCCTGAAGATTCTCCAACAGCAAAAACCAGGGATTCTCTTGTTGTAAAAGCTGATTTAATTCATATTGGGGCTGCTCCACTACCGCCAGGATTCCCTGCGGCGTCCGCGTGTCAGACAGCTTTGCAAAAACATCTCCCGTGACCTCCTCATAACCTGTCCGGGAAAGCTTGTCCACAGCGGTGTCATCCGTCTGTCTCCTCAGACGCTCCAGAAATTCCGTGGAGACATATACCTCCCTGATATGCGTCTCCGGAGCCTCCAGATACATCTTCAGCCCTTCTGCGACAAAAACCCGATCCTTTTGTCTCTCCTTTGCCTTAGTCTGCCATTGCACCACCTGCTTGATGCGGGCGTTTGCGAGACTGCTGATCATAGCTGCCTCCTCTCTAATCTCTATTAAGCATCTATTAAATACCACTTGCTATTTTTAAAAGGCGGCGCTGTACGGCACCGCCTTTTACTCATTCTGTAATTACTTGCATCTGTAATTATTTTGTAATCATTCTGTCAATTAAACTGAGAGGAGATAAGCTATCTCAAACTCTTTTTCTTTGATGCCCTTCACCATATTCAGCGCTTCCTCAATGTCATAGTCCACAAACTCACCGCGGTTATAACCCACCACGCGGTTCGTTTTGCCTTCCCGCAGGATGTCCACCGCATAAGCGCCCATGATGGAAGCATAATAACGATCTTTGGCAGTGGGGCTGCCGCCTCGCTGCATGTAACCGAGAATAGTAGCTCTGGTCTCAATGCCGGTGGCCGCCTCGATACGCCTTGCCATGGAGACAGAGTGCCCGATGCCCTCCGCATTGATGATAATATGATGGGTCTTGCCCTTTCTGCGGTTTGCTATAATATTATTGATAATATCCTGCTCGTCAAAATTATACTTCTCAGGAATCAGAATATCCTCCGCACCATTGGCAATTCCACACCAGAGTGCGATATATCCCGCGTTGCGCCCCATAACCTCGATAATACTGCAGCGCTCATGGGAAGAAGAAGTATCCTTTACTTTGTCAATGGCCTGCATAGCGGTATTGACGGCGGTATCAAAGCCGATAGTGTACTCCGTACATGCAATATCCAGATCGATGGTGCCTGGGATTCCGATGGTATTGATGCCCTGTCTGGACAGCGCCTGAGCGCCGCGGTAGGAACCGTCGCCGCCGATTACCACTATACCGTCGATACCATGCTTCTTACAGATATCGGCTCCCTTCTTCTGGCCTTCCGGCGTCTTGAACTCCATACATCTAGCCGTGCCCAGAATTGTACCGCCCCGCTGGATGGTATCAGACACATCCTTGGCTTGCATATCTATAATCTCTTCATTCAAAAGGCCCTGATAACCCTTCTTGATGCCTTTCACCTTCATGCCGCGCGCAATAGATGTGCGCACAACGGCGCGGATGGCCGCATTCATGCCGGGTGCATCTCCACCGCTTGTCAAAACTCCGATTGTGTTGATCTCTTTTGCCATGACGCTACCTCCAACTAAATAATAATCCTTACATATTTTAATCCAATTTTTGGCTGTTTTCAATAGATTTTGCAGAAAATGTCATTCCTTTAAACAACACTTGGTTAAGTAACACTTCATTAAGTAACAGTTCAGCCTGAAACATTGCGAGAACTATATTCAGTCAGTGTCGAGGTGGAAGGAGACCGGGGTGGTTTGGCAGGCTCTGGCGGAGATTGGTGCGTTTTCTTATAGTGCGAGCAGGAGGCAAGGGAGAAATGCGCATGGATGCGCATTTCAGGTTCTAGGGTGCATGGAAGCACCTTAGAACCGACCCGCAAATTGCAAGATACTATAACCGCACTATTAGAAAACACCCAATCGCAGCCCGTCTGCCAAACCACCCCGGTCTCCTTCCACCGACACTGTTGGAATACCACTCGCAATATTTCAAACTGAACCACTACTCCTTTAACGCTCTCGCTGGGATTTTATGGCAATGTTCTTTTCACCAAAAATCACCCGCAGCTTCTTCTGCAGCTCATCCCCGGCATTCACCCTCAGATTGGGGGGCAAAACCTTCATCTCATGTGTGCTGTCCAGAAAGACAACCACATCGTCATTGCCATCAGAATCCGCAATGGCCGCCAAAAGCTCCTCCCTGCGCGCCAGGTAGCTTTCCGCATTTTCAAACCGAATCCAGAGACCTGCCGGCATTTTGTTCACCGTGGGAGCCGAAGTCTGCTGACTGCCGCCTGACTGCTGTGCCCCTGTCATCTGACCTCCTGACCATCCGCGTCCTGCCGCCCCGGCGGACGTATACCTCTGATTCTGCTGTCTGCTCCAACCGTTCTGCTCCACCTCCGCGAAGGTCCTCACTTCCTCGCAGATGAGTTTTCCATCCTTGTCCTCCTCCACGGAAGCCCTGCCACGGACAAAGACCTTCTCATCCTCCGTGAGCACAGCCGCATAGCGCTCGTAGTCCCTGGGAAACACCACGACCTCCACGCTGCCCACCAGATCCTCCAACGTGATAAAAGCCATCATCTTGTCGTTTTTGGTATATTTGACGTTCTTTCCCGCAATCATGCCGCCCAGCGTCACCCTGGCCTGATCCGCCACACGCACCGCGCCCGTATCCTCATCCAGCGCAAAATCGTTGGTGTTTTGAGTCACATATTGCTGCCACAGCTTCTGATACTCCTCCATGGGATGCCCGCTGACATAGATGCCCAGCACCTCCTTCTCGAAGGCCAGCATCATCTCTTTGGGATACTCGCCCACATCGGGCATGCGCAGGTCAAACTCCTCCTTCTGCTCCTCATCCGCTATATCGAACAGCGACAACTGCCCCGCCAGATTATTTTTCCTGTCTCTGGTAATATGGTCCAGTATCTGCACATACACGCTCATAAACTGCTTGCGGGTGCCGTTTAAACTGTCCAGCGCTCCCGCCTTGATAAAGCTCTCTATGGTACGTTTATTGACCTCTGTCTGCGCAATGCGCGTGATAAAGTCCTTCAGATTGGTAAACGGCCCCCGCTCCCTGCGCTCCTCCACAATACTGTCAATCACTGGACGCCCCACGCCCTTTATGGCGGTCAGGGCATAGCGGATATTCCTGCCAGACACGGAAAACCCTGCCTCCCCCTGATTGATATCCGGGGGCAGAAGCGTGATGCCCATGCTGCGACAGGTCAGAATATACTCTGATACCTTCTTGCTGTTGTCGATGACCGAAGTCAGAAGAGCCGCCATAAACTCCACGGGATAATAATATTTCAGCCACGCCGTCTGATAAGCCACCACCGCATAACAGGCTGCGTGGGACTTATTAAAGGCATACTTGGCAAAATCCATCATATCGTCATAAATCTGGCCCGCCACCGCCTCGCTGATACCGTTTGCCAGACAGCCCGGCACGCCCTCTTCGGCATTTCCGTAAATAAAATTAGCCCGCTCCTTCTCCATGACCGACTGCTTCTTCTTACTCATGGCACGGCGCACCAGATCGCTTCGCCCCAGCGTATAGCCGCCCAGATCGCGCACAATCTGCATAACCTGCTCCTGATAGACGATACACCCGTAGGTGGGCTTCAGGATCGGCTCCAACTGCGGACAGGAATAGGTCACGTCCGCATGATTGTTTTTGCCCTTGATATATTTCGGAATAAAATCCATGGGCCCGGGGCGATACAGGGAAATCCCGGCAATAATATCCTCCAGATTCTGGGGGCGCAGCTCCTTCATGAAGCTCCTCATCCCTCCGCTCTCCAACTGGAATATCCCCTCCGTCCTGCCGGAGCCGATGGATGCCAGAACAGCTTTGTCATCGTAATCAATCTCATCCATAAGGATGCGCTTTCCCGTGCTCTTCTCCACGAAATCCACCGCGTCATGGATGACAGTCAGCGTGCGCAGCCCCAGAAAATCCATCTTTAAAAGTCCCAGCTCCTCCAATGTCGTCATGGTAAACTGGGTGGTGATGGAACCGTCGCTGCCCCGGGAAAGAGGCACAAACTCATCCGCCGCCTCTGGACAGATAACCACTCCCGCGGCATGCATGGAGGAATGTCTGGGCAGACCCTCCAGCCGTCTGCACATGTCAATCAGATATTTTACCTGCTCGTCCTCCTGATAGAGCTTCCTGAACTCGGGATTCTTCTCCAGAGCCTTGTCCAGAGTGATATTCAGCTCCCCCGGCACCATCTTTGCCAGAGAGTCGCAGAGCTGATAGGGCAGATCCATGACACGCCCCACATCCCGAATCACACCCTTGGCCTGCAGCGTACCAAAGGTCACGATCTGCACCACTTTCTCCGCACCATACTTGCGGCTCACATAATCGATGACCTCCTGCCTGCGCTCAAAGCAAAAGTCAATATCAATATCCGGCATAGTCACGCGCTCCGGATTCAGGAAACGCTCAAACAGCAGACTGTAGCGAATGGGGTCGATATCGGTAATCTTCAGGCAATAGGACACAATACTGCCCGCCGCCGAACCTCGCCCCGGCCCCACCGGGATATCATTCTGCTTTGCATAATTTATAAAATCCCACACGATCAAAAAATAATCCACATAACCCATGCGCCGTATGACGTCCAGCTCATAGTCCAGCCGCTTCGACAGAGTCTCCCCAGTGTCCCCCGCAGGCTGCTCCCCCGGGTCCGTCCATGTACCATCCTCCTTCCGGACTCCATAGCGCTCCGCCAGTCCGTCCCGACACAGACGGTTCAGATAGGTCCAGGAATCATATTCTTCCGGCACCTCAAAATGAGGGAGCTTTGTCACGCCAAATTCTATCTCCACATTACAGCGGTCGGCGATGAGCTGCGTATTCTCCACAGCCTCCCACGCATAGGGAAAAAGCCCCTTCATCTCCTCCTCGCTCTTCACAAAATACTGACCGCCCTCATAGCGCATGCGGTCCTCGTCCGCCAGCTTCTTGTTTGTCTGCAGACAGAGCAATATATCATGGGAATCCGCATCCTCCGCATAGGTATAATGCACATCGTTGGTGGCCACCAGCGGAATATCCAGCTCCTTACTCATCCGCATGAGCTCCATGTTCACCGTCCGCTGCTCCGGGATACCGTGATCCTGCAGCTCCAGAAAATAATTGCCCTTACCAAAGCAGGCCTCGTACTTCCGGGCCGCCTTTCTGGCCTCGTCCGGGAGTCCCTTTGAGATATACCGCTGCACTTCCCCCGCCAGACATGCCGAGGTGGCGATGATACCCTCATGATACTGATTCAGAACCTCCATATCCACACGGGGCTTATAATAATACCCCTCTGTAAATCCCTTGCTCACGATCTTCATCAGATTGGCATAACCCGTATTGTTTTCCGCCAGAAGCACCAGATGATAATATCTGTCCTCTCCCCCGGTCAATTCCTTGTCAAAACGGGAATTGGGCGCCACATAGATTTCACAGCCCAGAATCGGCTTGATACCCTCAGCCCTGGCAGCCCGGTAAAAATCGATCACACCATACATCACTCCGTGATCCGTGATGGCTGCCGAGTCCATCCCCAGCTCCTTCACCCTGTGAACATAATCTTTTATTTTGTTGGAACCGTCCAGCAGAGAATATTCCGTGTGGACATGAAGATGGGTAAATGCCATGATGCTCTCCCCCTGAAGATGCTGTTTTTGTGTCTATTAAGATAACTATAATTGATGTGGCAAAGACTGTCAACTTCTTTGCCGCGTATGAAATGGCGGCAGACAAAGGACGCGTACCCTCTCGGATACGCGCCCTCCACACATACTATAGCACCTTCTTACTTTCCAAATATCTTGAACAGATTGCTCATCAGATCGGGCAGAGTCTTCAGACTCTTGGCCACAATGCTGAAGGTAGCGGTCTTGCTGCCCACATACTTGGTGGAATCTTCCGCCGCCGTGATGATCACGGTTGCCTTTCCTTTGTTCTTGTTGTTCACATAGACTACCGTGTAGTCCACATCCTGCGTCAACGCCTCTGTCTGGCCCTTGATGGTCACTTCCACATAAGGCTCAACCGTTCTGCCGGTATAGTCAAACTTGGTAATCGCTTTGTTTCCCTTCGTGCCGTCCTCATTCTTCTCATAGAATGCCACTTTTGCTCCGGCCAGATCCGTCTTGGAGCCCTTGTCGCATACCATATATTCTCCGTATACGGCGTTATCGTCTCCAGCCTTGTAGTTGCCCTTTCCGGTCACTTTTACCTTGATAGTGGTTCCGGCCGCGGTGACTTTATCCTTGCCTCCCATTAAGGTCTCGGTATTGTCTGCATTTACGATATAGTAGTCCACCTTATAATCGGAAGCTTTCAG
>JAIDDH010000023.1 GCA_029055435.1 Acetatifactor sp. | reverse complement strand
CGCCTCAAAACAGCGCCCGCCCGCAAGCAGCTTCTGATACCCCGCAGCCGCACAGGGAATCGCCATCAGATAAAAGGGCGCCACATATCTTCCTTTCGCCTCCCACACGGCAAAAAACACAAAGGCTCCTATGAGCAGCATTACAAAAAACAACTGCCTGATATCCGCATCCTTCGCCCCTGCCAGATACAGCAGAATTCCGAACAAAACCACACTCTCATAGACATCCAGGAAAAAAGTCAGCAAAATATTCAGCTTACCCCCGTCGTTTATGGTGGACTTCACAATCGGACTCAGCTCCTCGGCCGTCAACCGTGCATTCTGCATATGAAAGCCTTCGAAAGTGGGATTATTCCACTCCGACGCAAGCTTCCTGTGGATAAAGGACCATCCCTCACCGGGATTGTCCGCATAATACCGCAGAGTTTCCGACAGCGACTGCTTCGCTGCCCGCGCCGTCTCCTTTTTGTCATAACCGTGCTCGGCAAAGACAACTTCATTGTAAGTATTATACCATCCCGGCGCATCCTCACTGTCCTGAAGCCCCATGGCAATATGAGCATATATACTGTTTCCCGTACCAGACAGATTCATGCCTGTACGCGCTCCCACAATCAGATCAGGCAGTTGTATCCCCAGCACCACTGCCAAGACAAAAGCCGTCGCGGCTCCCGCTTTTCTCAGAGTCAGCTTCCTCTCCGCCATAGGCTGCAGTAACATTAACAACACCAGTCCCACCAGAATAATGGCATCATTTTGTTTGAAGATAATCGACAAAATCATAGCAGCCGCACTGCCGCACAGATATCCGACGCTTTCCTTCTCCAGATAAACCACCATCAAATAGATTGCCAGCACTGCAAATCCCAGCCCGATCACATTCCCGTAAAACATTACACAGTAGAATCCATACGGAAAAAACAAAAGCATCATCGCCGCCTGAATCACTGCTATCCGCCTGTCGGCAAAAATTTTTCTAAACGTCCGCCACAGAAAAAATATCGTGAGTTCATAGAACAATACATTTAACAGCCGGAAAATCCAATAGACGATATACATCTCAAAACGGCTCAGCAGCATCGCCACAAACAGAATCATGCCGTTCTGATGTTTCCACATATAGGCGTAGCCTCCCGGCTTCCAGTTTCTATAATCGCCCGCCAGATACTGCTGCGCACACTGAAAAATCTTTTCCTCGTCGCCCCAATACCAGAACTGTGTCTGACCAAGCCACCATATCAAAAACAAGGCGCTGAGCAGCATGCCCGCCAACACCAGAACCGTTTCACAGCGCTCCAGAATACTACCGCAGAAACGGTATAGCGCCCAGAACACCAAAACAAATACTCCAATCCCAACCACCCCATAGAGCGCATGGCTCCTCACATAAAAGGTTCTCTCCGTCACACTCTGAATGGTGCAGACCGTAAACAATCCCTGCAGGAACAGATACCCGACCATGACAATGCCAAGACAACGAACCAAGCCGGCAAACCATTTACTTGTTCTTTCCACGGGACTTCCCCTCCAGCTCGTTCAAATTCTTCTTTAATTCCAGCATCTTGTCACGCAGCTCTGCAGCCGCCTCGAAATTTAAGTCCGCAGCCGCCTTCTGCATCTTCTTCTGCACATCCGCAATCAGCTTTTCCAGCTCCTGCCGACTCATGGACTCAGGGTCTTTCTCAAAGCGCAGCTCTTCCTTGGCGATAACCTTGGAGATACTGATCAGCTCACGCACCGCCTTCTTGATGGTCTGAGGCGTGATGCCATGCTCCTCATTATATTGCATCTGAATCTTCCGCCTGCGGTTGGTCTCATCGATGGCCACCCGCATGGAGTCCGTGATGGTGTCCGCATACATAATCACATGTCCGTCCGCATTACGAGCCGCACGCCCGATAGTCTGAATCAGGGAAGTGGCGCTTCGCAGGAATCCCTCCTTGTCCGCATCCAGAATCGCCACCAGAGAAATCTCCGGGATATCCAGACCCTCTCTGAGCAGATTGATGCCCACCAGCACATCGAAGACATCCAGCCTCATGTCGCGGATGATCTCCGCGCGCTCCAGCGTGTCGATGTCCGAGTGCAGATATTTCACCCGGATTCCCACCTCGCTCATATAATCTGTCAAATCCTCCGCCATCCGCTTGGTGAGGGTGGTGACCAGCACCTTGTTGTGCCGCTCCACCTCATGGTTCACCGCACCGATCAGATCATCGATCTGCCCCTCCACGGGCCGCACGTCCACCTCCGGATCCAGAAGCCCCGTGGGACGGATAATCTGCTCCGTTCGCAGCAGCTCATGCTGCTCCTCATAGTCCGAAGGCGTGGCCGACACAAACAGCATCTGATCTATATGCGCCTCAAATTCCTGAAAATTCAACGGCCTGTTATCCAGCGCTGAGGGCAGACGGAAACCATAGTCCACCAGAGTGGTCTTGCGGGAACGGTCCCCCGCATACATTCCCCGTATCTGAGGAATCGTCATATGGGACTCATCGATGATAATCAGAAAATCATCCCGGAAAAAGTCCATGAGCGTCATGGGCGGTTCTCCGGGAGCCGCCCCGTTCAAATGCCTGGAATAATTCTCAATGCCGGAACAGAAACCAGTCTCCCGCAGCATCTCCACATCGAAGTTCGTGCGCTCCGCAATGCGCTGAGCCTCGATGAGCTTGTCCTCCCCCTTAAAATAGCGCACCCGCTCCTCCATCTCCTTCTCGATATTGTCGCAGGCCGCCTTGATCTTTTCCGGCGCCACCACATAATGAGAAGCCGGAAAGATCGCAACATGATTTAAAACGGCATGAACTCTTCCCGTCAGCGGCTCCACCTGAGCAATCCGGTCGATCTCATCCCCGAAAAACTCGATACGGACCAGATAGTCGCCGCCCTCCGCCGGATATACCTCCAGCACATCCCCCCGCACCCGGAAGGTTCCCCGCTGCATATCTATGTCATTGCGGGTGTACTGGATATCCACCAGCTCCCGCAGCACCTTATCCCTGTCCTTCTCCATACCCGGCCGCAGAGACACCACCATATCCTGATATTCATCCGGGCTGCCCAGACCATAAATGCAGGATACGCTGGCCACCACCACCACATCCCTGCGCTCTGTCAAAGATACCGTGGCAGACAGACGCAACTTGTCTATCTCGTCATTGATGGACGAATCTTTAGCAATATAGGTATCCGAGGAAGGCACATACGCCTCCGGCTGATAATAGTCATAATAGGACACAAAATACTCTACCGCATTCTCGGGAAAAAATTCCTTAAACTCGCCATAGAGCTGCCCTGCCAGCGTCTTATTATGAGCGATGACTAACGTCGGCTTATTCAACGCCTGAATCACATTTGCCATGGTGAAAGTCTTGCCGGAACCGGTGACGCCCAACAGCGTCTGAAACTGATTGCCCTCCTGAAATCCCCTGACCAGCTCCGCAATCGCCTGAGGCTGGTCGCCGGTAGGCTGATAGGGGGCATGTAGTTTAAACTCCATAATTTTCTTGCTCCTACTAATCATAAATTTATGCTTATATTTATCGCATAACGCCGAGCATCGTCTGAATATGGACATATTATACCAAAGTCATGTCAAAAAGTACAGCGAAAATGAACATTTGTTCTGTATATGGAAAATTTTCCTGATTAATACTCACTGTTGCAATCAATTACCTTGTCAAAAAACGGCATCCGGGATAAAATGAATTGGTAAACAGAATACTTATAGCAAATCTATGAAAATTATCATATGAAAAAGATAAAGAAACTATTTGAACAAATACAAACAATGGGACAAAAGATAAGCGGACATTCTTCCGGCTCCGACCACTCTAATGCGTCCTCATCAGTCAGACCTACGCTGTCGCCCCCGCCTGTCAGCGCCCGCACATATGCGTTGCAGATTCTGGCCTCAGGCTGCGCACAGGGCGATGCCGCCGCAATGCTGAAGCTCTCGAATTTCCTGCGCTCGCCGGACACCGCAGCACCCGGTATCGGGGCAGCTTACTATGACAAGGGCGCCAACATGTGGTTGCTGCGCGCCGCTATCTATGGAGACCGGACAGCACAGGAAATCGTGCTGGACAAGATCAGACAGGACCCGGGATTTTTGAACCAGACCTTGATTCCATATGAGAATTTCCTGCCAAACAAACGCAGTCACTGGCATTCAGGCCTTTATTCCGGACGTTTGCTGAACATGTTGGGGCTCTTGACATTCCAGCCGGAAGAAAGCTATCTCTTAGCCGGAATCAGCGACCAGCGCACTCTCCTCGTCTATCAGGAAGTGGATTACGACCCGCCTGACGAAGACGGTTTTGGCGCGGAAACCTATTACCACATGTTTTTTCTGGACGAGTTCTTTCAGCCCCTTCCCGAAGTCCCCATAGTATGCCGTGTTTCCAGCCGGGACGTCACCTATTCGGACAACTGCAAAAAACAATATGACGCCATGATAAAAGCGATGCAGGAAGCTGCTGATAAAAGAACAAAGCTTCCGCTTTGGACAGAATTTATTCCTGAACCAAAAAAATTTTTCTAAGCATCTTATAACCGTGCGAATACAATGTAATGATTTTTTCGTTTCCAATATCGAAAAGATATCCCGTATTCGCGCCGCTGTCTATTGCAACCACAATTACAGTTTCCTCGGCAAGCGGATTTATGGTTTCTATCGCAATAGAAAGCTTGCCGATTTCTTTGATATGCTTTTTTTCAGCCTCGCCAAATTCATCTAAATAAACAAATAATATCAGGCAAAAATTCTTTCCTTTTTTCTCTGTCAGATCAAATCTATTTAACTCCCGCTGGATACTATTTTCCAGGCTGATATCATCCACTATTCTGGCATAATAACAAATACAATCCTTTAAAAACGAAAACTTCTTTTTTCTATAATAACCTTCCTCTGTGTATTTGAATTTATGTTGAAAAAGTTTCTGGACAACAACTTCTTTTTCCATTGATGGAAACACAAGCATTTCTCTCTCATCATACTTTTTATCTATTTTCTCAATATCTAAAGCAACCAAACCTGGGAAAGCTTTAATCAATAAAATTATAGAGAGAATATCGCACCCAATAAATCCCAAAATTGCTACGGATATAATTACCGAATTTGATAAACCATATTCCTCCATTACAGCTAACCAAATCAGAAAAGCAAAGCCGGCAAAAAACAGACATATTCCAAAAACAGACATCCATTTTGCTTTCTTCGTATTCATAATTTCTTCATCGCCACGCTTATTCTCTCTATTCTTCATTTGTCGCCACTCCTTCCTCTGCAAATCCAGTGTATCTATTTGATTTTAAAAAGACTGCAGTTTCCACTCCAAAGAATGAAAACTGCAGCCCTACATTACAGCATAACATACTGTTTCGCATCATTCCACTGTATTACAGCATACCCTTCAACACTTCTTTTGCCTTCTCCAATTGATTGTCATAGGGGTTCTCCTCATCATAATAGGCCTGTGAGTCAAATTTACACTCCACGTCCGGTTCGATGCCAGTGCCATGAATATTGCGTCCCTTTGGAGTAAAATAGCTGCTGATGGTGAGCTTGATTGCAGAGCCGTCGTTCATGGCAATCACCTGCTGCACAATACCTTTTCCAAAGGTGGTGGTTCCCACCAGCGTACCCAGCTTGTAATCCTGAATCGCACCGGCGAGAATCTCAGAAGCGCTGGCGGAATTGCCGTCTATCAGCACCACCAGAGGCACCTGAAGCTCACGCTTTCCGTCACAGGAATACTCCGAACGCTTTCCGGCCTTATCCTCTGTATACACGATCATGCCTTCCGGCAGAATCATTCTGGCAATCTCCACAACTGCGCTGAGACTTCCGCCGGGATTTGCTCGCAGGTCAAGAATCAGCCCCTTCATATCCGAACCCTTGGCCATGGCCAGCGCATCCGCAAACTGATCCACCGTCACATCGTCAAACTCCGTGATCTCAATATAGGCCATCCCGTCTTCCAGCATCTTAAAATTAACAGTAGGGCTCTCCACCTTTTTCCTGGGAATCGTCACCTCCAGATAATCCGACACACCGTCGCGAATCAGCGTCAGTGTCACCTTTGTCCCTTCCGGTCCCTTAATCAGCGCCACTGCCTCCGTCAGACTCAACCCATAGGTCAATTCATCATCCACCATGTAAATCAGATCATCCGGACGCAAATCCGCCTCTTCGGCAGGCGTGCCTGCTATTACATCATTAATCTTTGGAAGTGAAGTCTCTTTGTCCAGACCCACATGAGCGCCGATTCCGTAATAAATACCCTCCGACTGATCCATGAGCTCCTTCAGCTCCTCTGCGGTATAATACTCGGAATACGGATCATTCAAAGCCCAGAGCATTCCCCTGTAAATACCCTCTTCCAGCTCTTCATCCGTCATCTCAGCCAGATAATAGCGGCTGTGAATCAGATTCTCCAGATCTTCTATCTTTTCCACTACCCGGGCGTCCAACAGCGTGTCGTTGGACAGACTCACATTCTGTTTAAAAATTACACTGGTAATGATCAGCGCCACCAGCAGACCAATCACGAGACCAAGAACAAAAAGTCCCCAGCCTTTTCTTTCTCTTCCATTCTCCATAATTTTTTTGATTCCTTTATCTTTATTGAAACATATTGCCGTTTACTTCGATATATACTCCCACGGTGATACATAAGAGCCATCTTTACGCACACTGAAATGCAGATGATTGCCGGTGGAACGCCCGGTGCTGCCCACAGCCGCAATAGTCTCCCCTCGCACCACCAGATCCCCCTTCTTCACATAGAGGGCGGAGGCATGCATGTATATGGTATACAGCTCGCTTCCATGATCTATCATAATATAATTTCCCATGGTCGCACTGTAGGTGGCAGCCACCACCTTGCCGTCATAGGCCGCATAAATGGCCGTACCCTTGGGCGACGCCAGATCCACGCCATTGTGAAATTGTTGCACTCCCAAAGTGGGATGAATACGCATACCATATTCATCTGAAACCCGGGTGTAGGATGCCACCGGAAACTTGAACTGGCCGCCGTCATAGGTAATCACCTCGCCGTTTGCCGCCAGAATATTTCTCTTTTCCTCCAGAATGGCCGCCTCCAGAGCAGCAATCTCCTCGTCCTGATCCTTGATCATCTGCTCGTATTCCCGAATGGCCTGTTCTTTATTATTGATATCTGTCTCGTAGGCGAGGATATCCTGGGTTTTCTGCTCAATCAAATCCTCCAGATTCGCCTGCTCCAGCTCCACATTCTCCTTTGTCTGATCCAGAATTTCCTTCTCCAGCTCAAGCTGCTCCTTACAGAGCTCCACCAACTGGCGGTTCGCCTTATAATCCTCATACATCTGCCTGTCATATGCGGCCACCTTCTCCATGGCGTCCGCACGGCTCAGAAAACCGCTGAAGCTTCCCGCATTCAGGAGTGTATCCATGATCTGCGAATTGCCCTGCTCATACATCATACGGATACGGCTGATCATAGCCCTGTACTGAGCCTCCTCCGTCTCCAGCGCCTCGTCCAGCTCCGCCTGTGTCTCTTCGATTTCCTTCTCCTTAGCAGTGATCTGAAGATTCAAATCGACAATATTCTGCTCGATTTCCGCAAGCTTCCCGTCCAGCTCCGCCACATAATTCTTCAGATTGGATTTCTGGGTCTCCAGATCTTTCTTAACCTTCTGCAAATCCGTCAGATTATCCTTCAGCGCATCCTTCTGCTTCTCCATCTCAGCAATCTGCTCTTCCTTGTCCCTGATGCTGTCTGAAGTGATGGCCTGCGCAGGAAAATGCCCCACACCCGCCAAAAGCGCCGCTGCTATAACCCCTGCAATCACTATTTTACTCTTCGTGGGAAATCTCAAATCCTTTTCCTCCCAATGCATGAATCCGCGCCAGACGAATGTTTACTATACCCGCAAATGCTTTCTCACAGTGGAGACACTTCCTAAAAACCCAATTCCAACGCCAACGGCAAGTGACACAGGTGTCAATATGTGGAACACCTCCCTGGCGGATAAAAAGTTCAGGAAACTGCTCAGCACCGCAAATCTCCCGGCCACATAATTCAGCACATAATTGTAAACACTGTAGATGACTCCCAGCGGAATAGCCGCGCCGATCAATCCGATGATCATACCCTCCAGCACAAAGGGAGCCCGCACAAAGAAATCTTTGGCTCCGATATATTTCATGATATTGATCTCTTCTTTGCGGACGGAAATACCCACCGCCACCGTGTTGCTGATCAGGAAAACACTCACCGCCAGCAATACGATAATAATACCCACCGATACATACGCAATCAGCAGATTGATGCCGCTGAGCGTATCGGCAGTGAGTGAGGAATATTTGACCTTACGCACCTCCGGCATAGACTGCAGCCAGCTCACCAGCGTATCCTGCATGGACACATCGCTCAGAAACACCTGATAACTGTTCTCACCTTCCAGAGGATTCTGAGGAAATCCTTCCCTGTAATCATCTCCGAAATAACCTCTTCCAAAAGACTCCCATGCCTCCTCGTCGCTGATAAACACCACATCGGAAACCTCCACGCGGGCAGCAATCATCTGGCCGATAGCTTCGATACGCTCGGGAGTGGGAACCTGGCCCTCTTCATGAAACTCACAGCTGTCCGGCAGAACCCCGTCCTCATAATGGAAAAATACCGCAACCGAAACGCCTTCCTCCGCTGTCTTCACCACATGTTCAAAATTTGTCACAATGGCATAAAACAGACCGAACAAAAACAGACAGGCGGAGATAGTTGCAATGGATGCCAGAGAAAACAGCTTGTTGCGGAAAATATTTGCAAACCCCTGTCTGATGACATAAAACAATGTACTAATCTTCATCGATATAACCGCCTTCCTCCTCGTCGCTGATAATCACGCCCTTTTTCAAGGTAATTACACGCTTGCGCATAGCGTTGACAATCTCGCTGTTGTGTGTCACCACCAGAACCGTGGTGCCGGAAGCGTTAATCTCCTCCAGGAGTTTCATGATTTCCCAGGAGTTATTGGGATCCAGATTTCCGGTAGGCTCATCCGCCAGCAGAATGGAAGGATTGTTTACCAGCGCCCTCGCCAACGCAACGCGCTGCTGCTCTCCGCCGGAGAGCTGCCGGGGCTTGGACTTATACTTGCCTGCCAATCCCACAGTCGCCAGAATGGCCGGCACATTCCTGCGTATCTCACTCACCGGCGTCTCCACGATCCTCTGCGCAAAAGCCACGTTCTCATAAATATTTCTGTCCTTCAGAAGGCGGAAATCCTGAAATACCACGCCCAGATTTCTCCGAAACTGCGGAATCTGCCTGTGGGTCAGCTTGCCCAGATCATAACCCATAACATAAACACTGCCGCTGGAAGACGTGAGCTCCCGCAGCAGAAGTTTAATCAGCGTAGATTTACCCGAACCGCTATCTCCCACAATGAACACAAATTCTCCAGGACTGATGCTGAGACTCACATTGTTCAGCGCCGGCGCGCCGGTGGAATAGCTCTTACTCACATTATCCAGACAGATAATGCCATTATCCTGTATAAATTCCTCTCGTCTTTGCCTTCGTAATTCCTTTTTGGTCATTCCCTTCCTCCGATTGTATGTCTCCTCTGAATCCAAAGCCTTTATTCTGCAGCTTCACCCTGCAACCATAAAGACGCAATTAATATTCAAAGGTTTCCATATACTTCATATATTTTACGACCATCAGTGCAATCTTAAAGGTGATGGCATCCTCAAATACCCGCAGATCGAGCCCTGTGCTCTTCTGAAGCTTATCCAGCCGATACACCAGTGTATTGCGATGGATGAAGAGCTGTCTGGACGTCTCAGACACATTCAGGCTGTTCTCGAAGAACTTATAAATAGTGGACAATGTCTCCTCGTCGAAATCGTCGGGACTCTTGCCGCCAAAAATCTCCCGGATAAACATCTTGCACAGAGGAATGGGCAGCTGATAGATCAGACGACCGATGCCAAGCTCGCTATAGGCAACCAGATCCCTGTCGTCAAAGAAAATCTTTCCCACATCCAACGCCATCCTGGCCTCCTTATAGGAGCGGCTGACTTCCTTGATCTCATGGACTATCGTGCCGTAGGCAATGCGCACACCCTGAATATTCTCCTTCTGCAGATAGGAGATCAGATTCCGGGCAGACTTTTCTATCTCCTTGCCAATCTCTGTCTCGGGCAGCTCCTTTACTATAATAACATCTTTTTCGTCCACTGCGGTGATGAAATCTTTACCATTATTGGCAAGGCAAGCCCTGGTCAGCTCCAGCACATTGCTGTCCTTCCCGGCCGCCGACTCCACAATCAGCACTACCCTCGCTGCATCCGTCTGTATGTGCAGCTTCTTGGAGCGGCTGTAAATATCTACCAGAAGGAGATTGTCCAGCAAAAGATTTTTGATAAAATTATCCTTATCGAAACGCTCCTTGTAGGCCACCAGAAGATTTTGAATCTGAAAGGCCACCATCTTGCCGACCATATAGATATCCTCGCCGACGCCCCCCGCCACGAGAATATACTCCAACTGTTGCTCATCAAAAATTTTGAAATACTGATAGCCCTGAATCTCCTGAGAATCCGCCGGAGACGCCGCAAACTCCACCGCAGCGCCGGAACAGTGACTCATGTCCATAGTGCTGGCAATCTCCTTGCCATCCGTATCCATGACACAGAGTTCTACCCTGGAAATCCCTTTCAAGCCATCAATTGTATTCTGCAAAATCTGATTTGAAATCATATACCCTGCTCCTTTGACTAGAAAACCTTCTAACACAAATGTACAAAAAAAACATCAAAAAAGCAATAGTTTTTCGGAGAAAATTCACAAAAATCACAAAAAAAGAGCCATCTGACGGCACTACGCCCCCAAATAACCCCTCATTTTTATTCCGTGCAGGAAAATTTTCTCAAATCCTCATATCAAAATTTGCCCCTACGCCCGGATTCACACTCAGCTCCATAGCCGCCGCATCCATAATCTGCACAAGCCCCTGTCCCAGAGCCTCACTGGTATCCATAGCTTTGCTGAGCACAGCCGTACTAACCTGAGCCATAACCTTATTGGACGATAAACTCATTGACAATCCTGCAATATCCATACGGACACCTCCTCTTGACATTAACATTATAGCACAGTCTTCTCAATTTTTCCAGTACTCCTGATAACCTTATCTTTGATTGTAATGGCCCCGATTTTCAAAAGATGCCCTACCGCGCGCTTGAACTCATTCTTGCTCATTCCGGTCTCCCTGCGTATGACCTCCGGTTCGGCCTTCTCCGTGAATGGCAGCACGCCCTCATAGCTGTCCAATAATGCAAGCAGCTTCTCGCCGTCCTTTTCCAGCTGTAGATACGCCTTCTCGCGGATGCTCAGCGTCAGCCTGCCGTCCTCCAGCACTTTTGTCACCCATGCTTCCACATCCTCCCCCGGCGTCACCTCTCCATAGAGCTCCCGCTTCGGTATCAGGGCGGAATACTGATTGTCCACCGCCACAAAGGCTCCAAAATTATCACTGATCTCGTACACGCGCCCCCTCACCCGGTCATCCTTTTGATACGGGCTGTCCGAGCGCAGATTTGCATATACATTGGTGGTGGCACATAGCCTGTTGCTCTTGTCGATATAGAGAGATACCAACACCTTATCGCCCGGCGCCACCCGGCGATTCTGCTGCCTGTAGGGCAAAAACAAATCCTTCTCCAGCCCCCAGTCCAAAAAGGCCCCTATCTTCCCCACCTGAACCACAGACAGCTCCGCCACCTGTCCCATGACAAGCTTCGGCGTGTTGGTGGTGGCAATCATGCGATCCTGAGAATCCCGATAGACAAAAACCTCCACGCAATCCCCAATTCCGCTCCCCTCCGGCACCTGCCTCACCGGAAGCAGAATCCGCTCTTCCTTTTCCTGCGCGGCGGACGCAAGATAGACACCAAAATCCACCTTTTTAACAATAACCAATTTTTGCCATTCGCCTAGTTTTATCATAAATTTATCCTTATCTTAACTTTTATCATCTCAATCCTTGTTCCTGCTCCTGTATCTCTCTATACCTTGATTTGAGTCCCAACACACAAAACAGATTTGCAAGCAATGGCATTTGCCAGAACAACAATAAAACAATCTGCACCATATTCCACTTTGTCAGAATCGTAGCCAGCATCAATGCTGCAATCAGGGAACCCCAAATTACCCTTCGTGTCAATGATATTTCCCTCACTGATACATGCGAAGCTTCTCTTATAGCTGTCAGCCAGAAAATCAGGAACCCCAAAATATTTCCAATCGAGATAAACATGATACAAAGTACAGTTACGATCGTCACCACAATCCCATCCATTATTAATCCAAAAAATCCAACAATGGGAGTAAAATCTTCGCCGTCAACAGTAATATCATCGGCATTCATCATACCGCTGACAGGCTTGTCTAAACTGTATATACTATATGTACATACCACTGAACAGATACAGGACACAGCAACAATAATACACAATACAGCAAATCTGTGTTCTTTGATTTTATCTATCATTGTCTACTTACTCTTCTTCCCATCCATTCTCCTGCCGTCCAAAGCGTCTCCCGATTCCTGCATAAATAAAAGCCATAATATCAGGAGACAGGTTGCATATGGTATTTAATCCGCATATTGTGGAATTATCCGGATTATTTACATATTCCTCCGGTTCATCTCCGACGAAAAAGCGCCAGCCGCTGTCAGGATAGCCGGAACTCGGCTCATCACGATACATATAATCGATCCGCTCCTCTTCAAGCGCTCTCTTCGTAATAATGCAGCCCGGATTTCCATCCAGAAGGGATGCCCATTCTCTCTTCTCCGGAACGTACCACTTGTTTCTGTTCCACGCTCCATCCTCTCCCAGCAGATGCGCAATAATATTCCGGTTAATCTCATAAAATGCACTCACATCCGGCTCGCTTCTGCCCATGTCATACAGCGCTCCGCAAAGGCAGCTCACCGCATATTCCGTATAGGAATGGTAAAAGGCCTGTGCCTGACACACCCACTCATCCGTCATCTCCCAGAATTCTTCGTCCGAAATAATGCCGCAGGCGGCAGCATTTCTGCAGAGCCCGATTCTCTCATTAATGTCCCATGCATAAAAACCCTTTTCCTTTACAAGCGGATAAAATTTCTCCGCAATATTTTTACAGTACGTAAAACCCTTTAGTCCGTCAGGATTCAGCTCCTTTAAATCAAACATGGGCGCATTGTTCCAAAATGTCATAAACTGCTCATATTGATTACTTCCTGAATACAGTCTGTAACATTGCTTTTCAAGGCTCTCCCTGTCCTTCACTCCAAACAGTCGCGCCAGATGCTCCCGCGCCTGCCGGATATCCTCCTCATTGCCGCAGTGATACAAACACTCATACCCCATATGCTCATGAATCCCCGGCACTTTCCGACATGCTGAAACACCGCCCAGCAGCAATGTGAACTCCTCTCTGCTCACCGCTTTGGCACTCGCATTAACCGGAACTGATTCATATTGCAACTTAAGCTTTTCTATTTCTTTCACTATCTGCTCCATAACACGCCTCCTATTAGTTTCAGATCACTCAAACTCCACTACCACATAAGGCTTCCCGCTCTCATCCCGCAGCGCAACCACCAGACGACCATTCTCCTCCGCCACATAGGGATAGAGCATATCATCCAGATGTGCCTGCTTTTTGTATTCAGCACGCATCTGACGAATCGTAAAATTCTCCGGCAGAAACTCCATGGCCATATCCACATATCGGCCGTTGTTCACATGATTGTTGGTGTCCAGATGATGCTTCTTCACTGTTATGACATCCATGTCATTTCCCCCTGTGGGCACCACAATCTTGCGGGGCGCATAGTCCATATCCAATTTGGGGGAGAGCACATATGCCTTCAACATCTCCTCCGGGGGAGCCGTCGGCTTCCATGTCTGCGTATCCAAAAGACTCCACAGCGAGTTCGCTTTGGCCAAATATTCTCCCTCTTCGGTCATCATCACAAAATTGCGGGAACCCAGAAAGCTCTTGAATTCATAAGGACTTGTACCAATTTTTACCCGCTCATTCAATTTAGGATAGCGTTCCACCACAATCTGCCAGGAACACAGCACCCAGACCAGATGCCGTTTTGCCAGATAATCCACTCCAATTCCCAAATCCTCTGAATGAAAAGTGGAGCAATCCTGAAAATAGTCCAGCAGAGATACCAATGTCAACTTCCCCTTGCTGTCCGCCTCGCTATAACGAATTCTTCCATCAAAAAAATACATCGCCTTCACCCTGCTTTAGATTCTGTTCTCAAAACCCGCTGACTGCAACCAATAGTTGATAAATATACTTAAAAATGATGTTGCATACGGTAAAATAATCAACGCAATCCATAACGCACAGAATGTGAGCATTCCCGGATTCAAAAACAACATCTGGAATCTCTTGCCTCTGGGGATCTGCATCGGTTGAGGATCGAACTTAAAACGCTTAAAGAATACAATAAACAAAATCGCACCCGCGATAACCACAACCAACAATACCATCCCATACAGCACATAGAGCAGCCATGCTCCCAGATTATCCATGACAATCTCCGCCATAAGCTCCAAGTCTGAGGTATCTACATTTTTCAGCTCATTATAATTCACCATTTTCAGAAGCTGTCCCGCCACCACACTGCCCAGAAAATTAATAATGGCATGCATCGCAATTGTAATCTTCAAATTACCCGTCTTCGCATAAAGGAAGGCAAAAAACGCGCCCAACACCACCGCATAGGCAAATTGATCCAGATTGCCATGGAACAGACCAAACATCAGTCCCGACGCCACAATGGCAACACCCTGCCCATACCGAACCGTCCTGTCCACAATCACCTTGCGGAATACATACTCCTCCACGATAGGCGCAACCACCACCATCAATATAAAATTCAATAGCATATTGCCGTCAGTGACATATTCTATCAGCTGGTTTTCGACAGAACTCTTTGTAAACAGTCCCATCAACGTCGTCACCATCTTCCCCACCAGATTGCTGACATAGACCAGCGAATAGCTCATAATCAGCGCCAGTAAGAACTGCCACCACTTCATCTTGTGACGCGGAATATCAGTCTTTGGCATTCTGTAGGCCAGTAGCACAATCACCGGCATGCCGCAGGCATACATTGTAAAGCCGGACAACAGCAGAATCACGGTCATACTCGCCAGCCACTCCGGTCTAAAGAACCGAATCCCACAAACCAAAATAAACTGCAGGCCATACACAGCCACCGTTCCCGCAATATAACACCAGCCCAATCTGGAAAAAACCTTTTGGGATTGTCTCCAATCTTCCATATATATCCTCCTCGCCGGACAGCTTTTATCCTATTCTCTCACTCTATCAAATTGAGGGGAAGAATTCAATATCTTTTGCGTTTCTTTTGACAAAGCTGTACACATAGAAAACCACTCCGTATACCTGACTAAGTATCGGAGTAGTTTTTGACTTAAATATTATAAAAAGCTTTTAAACAAATCAAGTGCATCATTAAAAGTTTGAAAATTTTCTTTATTCTTCCAATAATTTTTCAATATATCACAGGCACTATAAAGCACTCTTGTTACAATAACCTTTTCACCTTCAATCGCCTCTGCAATCCGGTTATACTGTCCCATTGCAATTTCAGGTACTTGCAGCTGTATTGCAATATAACTGTAAATTTCTTCCATATCTGTTAGCGCTCTGTCTGTAATTTTTACAGTATATCGCGTCATATACGATGATTCTCCCTAAACTTTGCAAATGCAGAAGCCGCATCCTGCACTCTGCCTGTCTGTACATCATGATACCCTTCCTGCAATTTCGCATGAATTTCCTCTGAGGTCATCAAATCTGCATTAAGGACACTCGGAGCATTTGGTAATGTTATAGCAAACGGTATACCTCCTGTCAATGATATTTGATTAAGGTACATATCTATAGCTGTTGACATCGGAATGCCCAAGCGTGTCAACACATCTTCTGCACGCTGTTTCACAATTGGATTTACTCTTAAATTTAAGGTAGCAGTCTTTTCCATTGCACATCATCTCCTTGATCAATATTGTAACGCATTTGTCGTTACTTTTCAAGTTCTTTCTATATTCAAATCTAACTAATAAAATTAAGAGATTGGTAAAATCGGATTTCCAAAGTGAAGCCGCCCATATAGTGCCTTTATCATCAGATAGGCTTTCTACCTTTTTCCTAATATCTGCAATTCTTTTTGAAATATTAGTTGAAACATTACTTGCTACCTCTGATCAAACTCCATCACGCACAATTACTACTCTAACTAGTGTCAAATCATACCGTCCTGATTCTATTGCTTTAATCTAAGGTCGTCTCCCGTTTCGCCTTCTTCTCAATAAAAAGCCCCAGAAGATTTCTCTTCTGAGGCTTTTTAGCAGGGCTACAAGGATTCGAACCTTGAAATGACGGAGTCAGAGTCCGTTGCCTTACCGTTTGGCGATAGCCCTATATTTACGCTACTTGATGTATTATACACGAAGTGTTTCCCTTTTGCAATACCAAAATTCAAAAAACTTTAAATTTCACGGGGCCGCGCCATAACTGCACAGCCCCGTCTATATAATGCTTTAAGAAAAAGGAAAATGCCGCGATTAAACCTCAAAAATCAACTCGCCGTAGGTGGGAATCGGCCATACCTTTCTGTCCACCATAGTCTCCAGCGCATCCACCGGCGCTCTCAGCGCAGCCATCGCCGTAAATACCTCATCCTTGAAGAAGAACGCCTTCTCCTTTTCATCGCTGATAGCCGATGCCTTGGCGGTCTTCTCCTCCAGAACAGTCAAAGCCTGTTTGCTCTCGGCGAGCTTGGCGGAAATCTCTTTCAGCACCTCCGCCTGAACGGACGCATCCGCACCGGCCTCCTTCACGGCGAGAACCGTGTCTGCCAGCGTCTTGGTATATCCCATCACAGCAGGCAGAATCTGCTTCTTTGCCATCTCGATCATGGTCAACGCCTCGATATTGATGGTCTTGGAATAGGTTTCGTACAGAATCTCCTCGCGGGACTCCAGCTCTGCCTTGGTGAAAATACCAAATCTTTCAAAGAGCTTAATGGCCTTATCCGTAGTCAGCGCGGAGGAAGCCTCCACCATAGACTTGATATTGGGAAGACCGCGTCTCGCAGCCTCTGCCACCCACTCGTCAGAATATCCGTTGCCATTGAACACAATCCGTCTGTGCTTAGTCATATATTCCTTAATCAGATCATGCACTGCCATCTCGAAATCATCAGCCTTTTCCAGAAGATCGGCTGCCTCGCAGAAAGCCTCTGCAACGATGGCATTCAGCGTGGTGTTAGGGTCTGCGATAGAATCGGAGCTGCCCACCATACGGAACTCAAACTTATTTCCCGTGAAAGCAAAGGGGGAGGTTCTGTTTCTGTCGGTAGCATCCTTGTCCACATCCGTCAGAGTAGACACACCGGTCTGCAGCTTTCCGCCCTGAATGGAGTGATCCGCCTCACCGGTCTCAACCAGCTGCTTCACCACATCCTCAAGCTGTTCGCCCAAGAACATGGAAATAATTGCGGGCGGAGCCTCGTTAGCACCCAGTCTGTGGTCATTTCCCACATCCGACGCACTCTGACGAAGCAGATCCGCATGGGTGTCAACTGCTTTCATAATGCAGGCCAGCACCAGCAAAAACTGAATATTTGCATTAGGCGTATCGCCGGGGTCCAACAAATTGACACCGTTGTCAGTTCCCAGAGACCAGTTATTGTGCTTACCGGAACCGTTCACGCCTGCAAAAGGCTTCTCGTGAAGCAGACAGGTCATACCATGCCTTCCGGCCACCTTCTTCATCGTCTCCATCACCAGCTGATTGTGATCCACCGCAATATTTGCAGTCTCATAAATAGGAGCCAGCTCATGCTGAGCGGGAGCCACTTCGTTATGCTGCGTCTTGGCAGTAACACCCAGCTTCCACAGCTCTATATTCAGATCCTTCATGTAAGAACCGATTCTCTCCCGGATAGTTCCGAAATAATGATCCTCCAGCTCCTGTCCCTTGGGAGCCGGTGCGCCAAAGAGCGTGCGCCCTGCAAAAATCAAATCATCTCTCTTTAAATACTTCTCTCTGTCCACCAGAAAATATTCCTGCTCGGGTCCCACGCTGGCCACAACCTTGGTAGCCCCCGTGTTGCCAAACAATCTCACGATTCGCAGCGCCTGCTCGCTGACAGCCTCCATGGAGCGCAGCAGCGGTGTCTTTTTATCCAGCGCCTCTCCTTTGTAAGAGCAGAACGCGGTGGGAATACAGAGGATAACTCCGGTCGCATCTTCTTTCAAAAATGCGGGCGAGGTGATATCCCACACGGTGTAGCCTCTCGCCTCAAAGGTAGCGCGAAGACCGCCGGAGGGGAATGAGGAAGCATCGGGCTCACCTTTGATCAGCTCTTTCCCGGAAAACTCCAAAATCATCTTACCCTCCGCATCGGGATGAGTCACAAATGCATCATGCTTCTCGGCAGTGATTCCGGTCAAAGGCTGGAACCAGTGAGTGTAGTGGGTAGCTCCGTGTTCCACCGCCCAGTCCTTCATCGCCTTGGCTACCACATCTGCAGTCGCCAGTGACAGCTCGCCGCCCTGGTCCATGACTCTCTTCAATTCCTTGTAAACATTCTTGGGCAGTCTCTCCTTCATCTTGCCCAGCGTGAATACTTTACCGGCAAAAATCTCTTCTACATTCAACACTTCACTCATCTTCCTTACTTCCTTTCTCTTCCTTTTTCTTCCACGCAGACATCAGTCCTAAAAAAAACGTCCCAAAGTAAACTGGTTACTATTGGAACATCTTCGTTCAAACTATCTATATGGAAAACAAGGCGCGCCCTGTTTCCTATAAGATACTCTAATTCATCTGAAAATGCAATACCTTTTTTCAAAAATTATCAAAGCAACTACTTTATGCTTTTTGCTTTGGAATAAATTCGATCTTCAATGCCATATCCATGCCTTCGGCTAATCTTTTTAAAAGATTAATAGAGGGATTTCTGGTACCATGTTCCAATTTGCTGATATCCGCCTGATTGATACCAGTTCGCTGAGCCAGCTCCTTCTGAGTAAGATTTTGTGATATTCTGGCATCCACAATAGCTTTAATAACATCCATTTCGGGCTGCATATCATCATATTCTTTTCTAAATTCCTCATCCTGTAATTGTTCATCTAAAAAATCGTCAAATTTTCTCATTTCCACACATCCTTTCGAGATAATCTTTGCGATATGCCTTAGCTTTATCTAATTCTGACTTCGGCGTCTTCTGTGTTTTCTTAACAAATCCATTTGTTAATATTATTTTTCCATCATGGTAGAAAAAATACAATACTCTTGAAATATCACTGCCCATTTTACTTCGTATTTCAAAGATACCATCATCTAAATGCTTACTATACGGTTCTCTTAATTGATTTCCATACTGTTGCAAAATTCCAATGATACCGGCTAGTTTAGCTCTCATTTTCTTATCAAGCTTCATTAAGAAATCTTCGACAGGAACTTCTCCATTTTTCTTTTCATAGAATACTACTTCAAACTCTGTCATAGAGTCTCCTTTGTAAACATTATATGGTATATATGCCATATTGTCAATAATGTGCTAAGCTGAAAAATCTATACACGGGGCTTATCCACACGAAAAATATCATACTGCTCCACATCTGCCAAGACTCCTGTCCCTGCCTCTGTCCCTGATTCTGCTCCTGTCTGCGTTTCCTCAAACTTCACATAGAGTCTCTGTCTGGCATGGGGAGCGCTCTCTACCGGATTCATCCCCTCATCGTACAGAGCGGCCACCCGGACAGGCACATTCCTTCCGTCGGGCTTCATGATCTCCAGACAGTCGCCCACCGAAAACTTGTTGCGCTGTTCCATCTGCACCAGAGGCTCATCACCCCCGACAATCGCCTCCGCCATCCCCAAATAAGTGTATTCGTTAATATAAGTGCTGCTGTCATAAATCTGAGCCTCCGCACCGGGCTTTCCAAAATAAAATCCCGTGGTAAACTTCCTGTGGGTACACTTGGCAATCTCCTCCCGATACCAGTCCAGATTGGCATGGTATTTCTCGGGACTCTCCAGATAAGCGTCGATGGCCAGACGATAGGTACGGGCCACCGCTGCCACATAGAGCGCAGTCTTCATACGCCCCTCAATCTTCAGACTGTCGATGCCGGCCTCCACAAGCTCCGATATATGATCAATCATACACAAATCTCTGGAATTAAAAATAAAGCTTCCCCGCTCATTCTCATAGACGGGAAAATACTCTCCGGGTCTGGACTCTTCCATCACCGCATACTGCCAGCGGCAGGGATGGGTACACGCGCCCTGATTGGCGTCCCTCCCGGTAAAATAATTGCTCAACAGGCATCTCCCGGAATACGAGATGCACATAGCGCCATGGACAAAGCTCTCAATCTCCATCTCCTGAGGAATCTGCCTGCGGATCTCCCGGATTTCCTCCAGAGACAATTCTCTGGCCGACACCACACGTTTTGCCCCCAGCTTCCACCAGAACAGGTAAGTCCGATAGTTTGTGTTGTTTGCCTGAGTGGAAATATGTATCTCCGCCTCCGGCCAGACCTCTTTCGCAATGGTGAACATACCCGGGTCGGAAATAATCAGCGCGTCAGGCTGTTCAGGCTTCATATCCCGCAGCTGCGCAAAATATTCCTCGGCCCCCTCCAAATCAGCATTGTGAGCCAGAATGTTGGCGGTCACATAGACCTTTGTCCCATGCGCATGAGCAAAGGCAATTCCCTCCGCCATCTCCTCCATGGAAAAGTTCTTCGCCTTGGCGCGCAGGCCAAATGCCTCCCCGCCGATATAAACCGCATCCGCGCCAAATACGACCGCCGTCTTCAGAACCTCCAGACTGCTGGCAGGTATGAGAAGCTCCGGTATTCGATGCTCTGTTTTTTTAATCATCTTTGGCACCTCTTTTTCTCTCACTTCTTAACGCTGAGCGTCACGCCGTCCCCCACGGGCAGAATCACCGTCTGCAGACCGGGATGATGGTTCAGTTCAAACAGATAATCCCGCATGCGGGTGTGAATGGTGCGATTGCGCCTGGTCACCGCAAAACGGGATTCTATGATATCTCCGTCCTGCAGCACATTGTCGGAGACAAGCAGTCCTCCGGGAGCCAGCAGCCGCAGAATATCCGGCAGAAAATGAATGTACTGCCCTTTGGCAGCATCCATAAAAATCATATCATAAGTTTCTTCCAATGTCGGCAAAAGCTCGGCGGCATCCCCTTCCAACAGCGTGATGGCCTCCGACTTTCCCGCCCGGGCAAAGTTCTCCCTGGCGACGGGAATTCGCTTTGCATATTTTTCAATCGTAGTAATCCGACAGCCCTCAGGCCCATACTCGCTCATCAGAAGCGCGGAAAAACCGATGGCCGTCCCCACCTCCAGAATATGTTTCGGTCTCGCAAATGCCAGCAGGAACTTCAAAAGTTGTTGAGTGGATTTGCGTATGATTGGCACCTGCGTCTGCAGAGCATATTTTTCCAGCTCGTCCAAAAAAGGAGTGTTGCCCTCATCCATAGAATCGATAAAGACCGACATCCTCTCATCTATTATCATCTGTCCGTCTCCTCGGCTTTTTATTCCACAGTTTTTACTGCGCAGTCTCCTCGTCAGACTGTTCCACAGGCGCCATGACCGCCATAATCTCCTCCGCCGTCATGGCAGTGCTCACCTCATATGTTCCGGGCTTTATGTCCTCTCTGTACTCGGAAAACAGATACTGCAGTGTGAAGAGCTTGCTGTCTCTCGTAAGTCCCTTATTTAGCATCAGCTCGCCAATCTCTATAGGCGACATATCCTTCGTGATGGTCACACTCACCGTTCTGCCCTCGCCGACAGACATGGCAGGCTCCGTAAAAATGCGATATCCATAGTCATAACAGATTCCCGCGCCTCTATAAATGATAAACGCTGCCGCCACCGCCACAACCACCTTAAAGATTGCGCCGAACACAGCTGTCATCAAACGTCCCATCTTCATTTCATATCCCTTCTTTCCAGCTTACTCAAAGTTCATGGCCTCTGTAAGCCGCAGATTGATATTCTGCAGCAGCCTGCAAAAAGCCAGCTCTGCGGCCAGGAAATCCTCAACCATGGGAATATCCCGAAAGCCCGCATACTCCCTCTCAAATCTGTCAATCTGTTCAAAGGTCGTAGTCTCGTTGGTCTGAAGCTCCCAATTGCGTGCCCGGTATTCGTCCACCTGTTTCTTGAGCTCCGGCTGTTCCTTTATGCGGGCGCATTGTACCATGTATGCGTGATAAATATCGGATGCCAAAACATCGTCTATTAGTTGTTGCAAAGACCTGTCAATATTGTTCATTTGTACACCCATCCGCGCGCTGCGGCGCGCACTCTCATCAGTAGTTGAATACGCATTTTTATTCAACTTTATACCTCCGGATCAAATCCTTTTATCCTGCCACTCAGACTTCCATAATAATCGGCAAAATCATAGGTCTTCTCTTTGTCTTTTTCCAGACGTATTCGCCCAGCACATCCTTTGTGACTGACTTGAGTTTGCCCCAGTCGGTGACTCCCTTGTCCAGACAGTTCTGAAGCGCATCGTCCACCGTCATTCTGGCCTCCTCGATCAGCTCGTCCGACTCTCTCACATAGACAAAGCCCCGGGACACGATATCCGGCCCGGCTACCAGCTCGCCGCTGCTCTTCTCCAGACTCATGACCACGATCATGATGCCGTCCTCCGCCAGATGCTGGCGATCCCTGAGCACCACATTGCCCACATCTCCCACACCAAGGCCGTCCACCAGAATACTGCCGACGGGCACCTTGCCGTTCACTTTCGCATGCTCCTCATTCATCTCCAGCACATCACCGGAGGAGAGGATGAAAATATTATCCTTGTCAATGCCCAGATTCTCCGCGATCTTGGCCTGAGCCTTCAAATGCTTATATTCACCGTGTACGGGAACGGCATACTTCGGATGTGTCAGGGTGTAAATCAGCTTAATCTCCTCCTGGCAAGCATGTCCCGACACATGAGTGTCCTGAAAGACCACATCCGCACCCTTGCGCTGCAGTTCATTGATAATCTTAGTCACTGCTTTCTCATTGCCCGGTATGGGGTTTGAGGAGAAAATAACCGTATCCTTCGCACCGATGGTAATTTTGCGGTGCATATTATTTGCCATGCGGGAGAGGGCAGCCATGCTCTCGCCCTGACTTCCCGTGGTAATAATCACCTGCTGCTCGTCGGGATAGTTTTTCATCTGGTCAATGTCCACCAGTGTGTTGTCAGGAATACTGATGCAGCCCAGATTCTTCGCCGTCTCTATGATATTCACCATACTGCGGCCTTCCACGCTCACCTTGCGGCCGAACTTATACGCCGTGTTGATGATCTGCTGTACCCGGTCCACATTGGATGCAAAGGTAGCCACAAAGATACGGGTGTTCTTGTGCTCGTTAAACAGCGTGTCGAAAGCCTTGCCCACCGTCTTCTCCGAAGGGGTAAAACCGGGGCGCTCCGCGTTGGTAGAATCGCACATCAGCGCCAGCACACCTTTTTTGCCCAGCTCCGCAAAACGCTGCAGATCGATGGCGTCTCCGAATACCGGAGTGTAGTCCACCTTGAAGTCTCCCGTGTGTACCACGATTCCCGCGGGGGAATAAATCGCCAGCGCAGCCGCGTCCACGATACTGTGATTGGTCTTGATAAACTCCACACGGAATTGTCCCAGATTGATGGACTGTCCGAATTTCACCACCTTCCGCTTGGTGGTCTTCATCATATTATGCTCTGTCAGTTTATTCTCTATAATCCCCATCGTCAGACGGGTAGCGTAAATCGGCACATTGACCTCCCGCAGCACATAGGGCAGGGCGCCGATATGATCCTCATGACCGTGAGTGATGACAAATCCCTTAACCTTGTCGATGTGGTTCTTCAGATAAGTCACATCGGGTATGACCAAATCAATTCCCAGCATATCGTCCGCAGGAAAAGACAGACCGCAATCCACCACAATAATACTGTCCTCGAACTCGAAGGCAGTAATATTCATGCCGATTTGCTCCAGGCCGCCCAAAGGAATGACCTTCAGTCCCGGAACTCCATTATTCTCTTTTTTCTTTCTCACAAAATTTCCTCCATAACTATTAAATCTAAATTATTCTTCATCTCGCACAAATTCCACGTCCCCCAGCATATCTGCAAATACGCCGGAAACCGCGTCCAATTCCTTTTCATCCGACACAATTGTAAAGAGACTTTCCTCCTCGCCGTCCGAGGACATATCCTTCAGAATCAAAGCCTCTCCGTCCCCCTCCTCGAAATCAGTCACCAGAATATAATTGACGCCGCCTATCCGCGTCTGCTCCAACACATAGAAATCTACAGGTTCCTCACCGTCCACATTGAACGTAATCTTCTCCAGCTTACCCATTTCCTTCTCCATTCCCGTCCCTTCGGACATAAGCTGTCCGCCTTTTAGCATTTAAGCTTTCTCAAATCTGCGCCTGTCCAGATATCCCTGCAAAATAAAGACAGCCGCCAGCATGTCCACATACTCTTTTCGGTTCTCCCTGCGGATGCCCGCCTCCATCATGGTCTTGTCCGCCGAGACAGTGGTTAGTCTCTCGTCCCATAACACCACCGGAAGTCCCGTCCTGCGCTCCAGCTTATCCTTAAACTCTTCGGTGAGCTCCGCACGCACACCCTCCGTACCGTTCATATGCTTGGGCAGGCCCAGCACCAGCTCTTCCACCTCGTACTCCTCAATCAGCGCTTCGATTCTGGCCAGAGTCTGACGAAGCTTGTTCTCCTCTTTGCGGCGGATGATCTCCACGCCCTGAGCCGTCAAAAGCAGGGCATCGCTCACCGCAACCCCCACTGTCTTCGAGCCAAAATCCAAACCCATGATTCGCATGGATATCTCCTCCTAATTCCAGTGATTGTTCTTAATGTACTCCGCGAGGAGCTCCTCCACCAGCTCATCACGCTCCACCTTCATAATCAGGCTCCTGGCGCTCTTATGGCTGGTGATATAAGTGGGGTCTCCGCTCATAATGTATCCCACGATCTGATTCACTGGATTGTAACCCTTCTCTGTCAAAGCCTCGTACACCGTTGCCAGCACTACCTTCACTCCAGTCTCGGGCTCCGTCTCTACCCTAAAATATTGCGTGTTTCCTAAATCCTGCATAATCCCATCCTTCATACTTCTGAAAATTCCTGATGCACTCTTATCTTACCGCATTTCACGGCAAAATTCAATCATTATTCGCCCTGTCTCCCGTTCTTTCAGGCTAAACTCTGCTTCCCAGCAGAATATCCTCCGTCAGAAAGCGCTCCGCCAAAACCCGCGTCACCGTGTTGGAGAGATCGTCCTCACCCACGGGAACCGCCACCTTCACATAATCCCCGGTGTGTCCCAGCCAGTAAACCTTACCTTCTATCTCCCGCCTGTCCTCCCAGAGAATCTCAGCCTGTTTTCCTATGTAATCCCTGCGAAAAGCCTCGGACTGTCTTGCCTCCAGCGCAAAGAGCTCGTCGCTGCGCGCGGCTTTCACCCGCTCCGTGAGCTGCCCCGACATTTTGTCGGCACGGGTGCCCGCCCGTCTGGAATATTTGAAGATATGCATCTCAAAAAATCCCACCTGCTCCAGGAAAGCCTTGGTACAGGCAAATTCCTCCTCCGTCTCCCCGGGGAATCCCACTATCACATCCGTGGTAATAGCCGGGTGCGGAAAAGCCTGCCGCAGATATTGTACTCCCTGCAAGTATTCCCCTGTGGTATACTGTCTATTCATACGTTTTAAAGTCTCGTCACAGCCGCTCTGCAGGGAGAGATGAAAATGAGGACATAAGCGCGGGAGCGCCCCCAGCCTGCCCGCCGTCTCCTCCGTGATAATTCTGGGCTCCAGAGAGCCCAGGCGGATGCGCTGCAGTCCTTCCACCTGATCGTGAATGTGTTCCACCAGATCAATGAGTCTGCTCTCCCCCCGATAATAAGCTCCATCCTCAAAATCAATGCCGTAAGAACTGATATGAATGCCCGTGAGTACAATTTCCTTATAACCCTTTGCCACAAGCCCCCGTATCTCCGCCAGGATGTCTTCCGCCCTGCGGCTGCGCACCCGCCCTCTGGCATAGGGAATGACACAATAAGAACAGAACTGATTGCATCCGTCCTGAATCTTGATATAAGCCCGGGTGTGCTCCGCCGTCCGGCTGAGAGTCATCTCCTCATAGCTGCAGGGCTTGTCCAAATCAATAATCGTCGTGTTCCCCAGCGTCTTGTCCGGCTGCACTCCGGCTGCGCTGTCCGCCTCGACTATCCCCTCTATTCCTGCCGCCTTCTGCTCTGCTGCGGCCTCCCTTGCGCTCAGGAATTCCTCCAGTATCTGTGCGATATCCTTCTTGCGATTGTTGCCCACCGCCAGGTCGATGCTCTCGTCCAGCAAAGCACCCTCCTTGTCCGTCTGGACATAACAGCCCACGGCAACCACCACGGCCTCGGGATTCTTTTGCTTAGCGCGGTGCAGCATCTGTCTGCTCTTGCGGTCCGCTATATTTGTGACCGTACAGGTATTTATGATATAAATATCGGCAATTTGATCGAATGGTACAACCTGATACCCTTTTTCCTGTAAAATTTGCTGCATCACATCCAGCTCATAGGAGTTCACCTTGCATCCAAGGTTGTGGAATGCTACACTTTTCATTCAAAATCCCCGCTTTTTTTGTAGTGTTTTAGCCTTGACTTTTGCCTGCCCAGCCATTAATATGAAGCGTGAAGGTATGCTGCTCGTTAATTGTTAAGGAGGTAACTATCATGAAAACAGTTCAGATTTCTTTAAATTCTATTGATAAGGTAAAATCTTTCGTAAACGACGTGACCAAATTCGATTACGATTTTGATTTAGTGTCCGGCAGATACGTCATCGACGCAAAGTCCATCATGGGTATCTTCAGCCTGGATCTCTCTAAGCCCATCGACCTGAACATCCATGCCGAGGACGGCATCGAGGAGATCATGGAAGTACTTAAGCCCTATCTGGTATAAGAAGTACTTAAGCCTTATCCGGTATAATCAGAAACGTCTCAGGAAACGCAATCCCTGAGACGTTTTTTATGTGCAGGGACGCAGATTGATTATCTATTCCGCAATAATCAGTTCCGCTGTCTCAAGAGCGGTCTTCACCAGCTCCTCGATCCGCTCCTCCAGATTCTGCTCATGCCTGCGGATAATGTTGACATTCGGCTTGGTCACCGGATGCTTTGCCACAAAGATGGTACAGCAGTCCTCATAGGGCAGAATAGATGTCTCGAAAGTGTCAATTTTCTCAGCGACCTCTACGATTTCCTGCTTGTCGAATCCGATGAGCGGCCGGTAGACGGGAAGCTCGCACACTTCATTGGTGGCGATCAGAGAGCTCATGGTCTGAGAGGCCACCTGCCCGATGCTCTCCCCGGTAATCAGGCCCAGACAATCGTTTTCCTTTGCAATATGTTCAGCGATGCGCATCATATAACGGCGCATGATAATGGTCAGCTCCTCATGGGGACATTTTTCATGAATGTAGAGCTGTATATCTGTAAAATTGACCACATGCAGATAGATTGGACCGGTATAGCGCGACACAATCCTCGCCAGATCCACCACCTTCTGCTTGGCCCTGTCGCTGGTGTAGGGCGGAGCGTGAAAATAGACCGCATCTATTTTCACACCGCGCTTTGCTATCATGTAACCGGCCACCGGAGAGTCAATGCCGCCGGATAACAGCAGCATTGCCTTTCCGCCTGTTCCCACAGGCATGCCTCCGGGACCCGGAATAATTTCCGAATAAATATAAATCTTTTCCCGCACTTCGATATTTAACAGAATATCCGGGTTGTGGACATCCACCTTCATCTCCGGGTAAGCCTTTAAAATGACCTCTCCCATATCCATATTGATGGTCATGGAATCCTTGGGATAATTCTTGCGCGCACGACGCGCATTTACTTTAAAGGTTTTGTTTCTGTCGGGATAGACATCCGCGATATAGTCCACGACTGTGTCGCAGAGCTTTTCAAATCCCTCGTCCTCCACATAAACCACAGGACAGATGCCGGAGATACCAAAGACACGCTTCAGATGCTCCACCACCTCGTCAAAATCAAATTCTGTCTGGGCATCCACATAGATACGGCCCTGAGTTTTAGAAATCATAAAACGTCCGTCACATTTTTTCAGCGCATGCTTTATCTGATGAATCAGTGCATCCTCAAACAGATACCGGTTTCTTCCCTTGATACCAATCTCCGCGTATTTTATCAAAAAAGCTGTAAACATCGTATCCTCCTATCATGGCGCCGTCCCGGCGGACGTTCCTCTTTTCCTGTCTTCTACGCCCGGCGGGCATATCTGCGTAGTACAGGAATTTTATCATATAATACCTGTAATGTATAGTCCAATTCATCCATTGTGGTAAAAACAGAAAAGCTGAAGCGGATGGTAGATTCCAAAATCGGCTTCTCCACTCCCATAGCCTTCAGGGTAGCAGAGGGCTGGGGCTTGTGGGCGGAACATGCGCTGCCCGCGGACACATAAATACCCTCGTCTTCCAGCGTGTGCAGAAGCACCTCGCTCCTCACCCCGACAAAAGAGGCGCTGACTACATGTGGCGCGGTTCCCTCGCCATAACTGCCGTCCGGCAAAAGTCCGTTGATCTTCACACCCTCCAGATGTCTCAATCCCTCGATAAAGTATCTCTTGCAGCGATACAACTGATTTACATCCTCCTCCAGATGGCTGTAAAGAATCTCTGCCGCTCTGGCCATACCCACGATCCCCGGTACATTCTCCGTGCCGGAACGAAGGTTCAGCTGCTGTCCGCCGCCGAAGTTAATGGGCTGTATTTTTACCTTCTCGCCCACATACAAAAGCCCCACGCCCTTGGGCCCGTGAATCTTGTGCCCGCTGGCGGAGAGCAGGTCGATATGCATCCTTTTGGGATAGATACGTGCCTTTCCAAAGCCCTGTACGGCATCTACATGAAACAGGGTATTGGGATTCATCCTTTTGATCAGCGTTCCCGCCTCCGCGATGGGCTGCAGAGAACCGATCTCGTTATTGGTATGCATGACAGACACCAGAATAGTGTCCTGACTCATGGCCTGACGCAGATCCTCCATACGGATACGCCCGGCGGCGTCAACCGGCAGATACGTCACTCGAAATCCCAGGCTCTCCAGATATCTCATGGTCTGCAGAACAGCCGGATGTTCTATCTGAGTGGTAATCAGATGCTTTCCGCTCCGCTGATTAGCCAGCGCGCAGCCGATCAATGCCAGATTGTCGGATTCCGTGCCCCCCGAAGTAAAAAAGAGTTCCTTTTCATTCACCTTCAGAATATTTGCCAGAGTCTCCTTTGCGTACCGCATATGGTTCTCAGCCTGCACTCCCTTTCTGTGAAGACTGGAAGGATTCCCATAATCTTCGCACATCAACTTTTTCATCAACTCCGCCACGTCCTGAAATACCCGTGTGGTGGCGGAATTGTCCAAATACACTTCCATTGATGATTCTCCTTCATCTATATTCTCACCTTTGTTATTCATATCATATGCAGGAAAAGCCCGTTTTGCTTATTGCTCCATAATGTACCCGATCCATGCGAGCACAGTCATTCCTGCGGTCTCCGTGCGCAGAATCCGCCTGCCCAGTGTAATCGGACAAACCCCTTTGTCCCTGGCCAGCGCAATCTCACTCTCCTCAAAACCGCCCTCCGGTCCGATGAACACCGCCACCCGCTGTCCCGGCTGCATGCCGGACAACAGCTCTCTGGTGTACTCCATGCCGCGCTCCAATTCATAGGGGATGAGTCTCACTTCCATCTCCGCAGCCTGTTCCAGAGCCTGTGACAAACTCACCACCGGCTTTACTCTGGGAATCACCCCGCGCTGACTCTGCTTGGCAGCCGCCTCTGCGATACCCTGCCAGCGAAGCACTTTCGCAGCCGCCTTTTTCTCGTCCAACTTCACCACGCATCGCTTTGTGGAAACCGGAACAATCTCATACACCCCCAGCTCCACCGCCTTCTGAACGATGAGTTCCATCTTATCACCCTTGGGAAGGCCCTGAAAAAGCGTCACCTTCACAGGAAGCTCCACACTGTCCTCCTTCACAAAACGCAGCTCACACCGTATGGAATCTTCCCCGAATTCGGCGATACCACAGCGATACTCACAATCATCCTGCCCGTTGCTCACGGAAATTTCCTCGCCGACCTTCATGCGGAGCACATTCTTAATATGGTTTACATCTGCTCCCAGAATTATGACACTCTTGTCATCTGCATGAATCTGCTCCGGCTCCACAAAAAAATGATACATGATGCCCCCCACATTAAATATTTTACTTTTGCGCTGTGATAGATACCCACTCTCCCTGATAAGTAATCTCCAGAATCGTGAGTCCCGCCGCCTTCACCGCATCTGCCACGGTCTGTTCCTTGTCATCGATAATACCGGAAGTAATGTAGATGCCGCCGGGCTTGAGCTGTCTTGTAATCACAGGCGTCAGAGGCACCAGCACATCCGCCAGAATATTGGCCACCACAATGTCATAGCGGGCATAGCCCACCCGATCCTGCACAGCCTTGTCCGTGATGATATTGCCGATCATCATCTCAAACTGCTCCGGCGAAATCCCGTTGACGGCACAGTTTTCCGCAACCGCATCCACGGCGCAGGGGTCCAGATCCGTTCCCACCGCATGCTTTGCCCCGAACATCAGAGACAGAATCGCCAGAATCCCGCTGCCGGTTCCCACATCCAAAAGCTCTGTCTCCGGCGTGATATACTTGCGCAATTGACGGATGCAGAGCTGAGTTGTCTCATGCATACCCGTACCGAAAGCTGTACCCGGATCGATATGCAGCACCATCCGCTCCGAATCCTCCGGCCTGATATCCTCCCAGGACGGAATGACAAGAATGTCATCTATATAAAATTGATGAAAATACTGCTTCCAGTTGTTGATCCAATCGATGTCCTCGGTCTCGTCCACCGCGACGCTTCCCTCGCCGATGTCGCAGAACATCCTCAAATCCTCCAGCTCGCCCTCAATGCGGGAGAGCAGCGTCTGCACATCCACAGACTCCCCCTGCACAGCCAGCATGCCGTCATCCTGCTTCTCCACAAAGAAACTCAGCCAGGCCACCCCGTCATCCTCCGGCCCGTCGGGCAGAATATCCACAAACATCTGCTCCTTCTCCAGAGCAGTCAGAGGAATCTTGTCCTCAATCTGAGCGCCCTCCAGACCGATATCATAGAGCGTACTGATGATGATATCCTCCGCATCCGTAATTGTCTTCAGACGAAACCTTACCCACTTCATACACCTGCCTCCATATTTTAGAAACATATTTTTAAAAAAGGTACATCTATTAAACAGGTTTTGCTATACATTTTAACACGATTGTCCCGGCATCACAAGACATTACAGTTATCAAAATTACAATACGTAACAGTTCAGCCTGAAATATTGCGAGAACTATATTCAGGCAGTGTCGAGGCGGAAGAATACCGGGATAGTTTAGCGGGCTTTGGCGAAGGTTGGTGCGTTTTCTTATAGTGCGCGCCGGAAATCAGGGTGAAATGCGCATGGAGGCGCATTTCAGGCACTACGATGCATGGATGCATCTTAGTGCCGACCCGCAAATTGCAAGATACTATAACCGCACTATTAGAAAACACCCAGCCGCAGCCCGCCTGCTAAACTATCCCGGTATTCTTCCGCCGACACTGTTGGATTGGCATTCGCAATATTTTAGGCTAAACTGTTACTACAATACGGCTCACACTCTCCCTGTTTGTCATGACCAAGATCGTCTTGACACCAAAACATAATTCCTTCACAATAAAAAAGTGGGGTATCAACATGAAAACGGAAAACAGAAAAAGTATAAATAAGATAGCTTTAATTTTGAAGATTACCGCCGTCATCCTGTGCGTGGCCCTCGCGGGAGCGCTTTGTGCCGCCTATATGGTCTATACAGGCCTCCTCATTCCCAATGAGATCTTTATCACCGACAGCGATATCGTAGGATGCGACGTCTCCCGATATCAGGGCGACATCCAATGGGATCTTCTGGCTCGGCAAAACATATCCTTTGCGTTCATCAAGGCCACGGAGGGCAGCAGCCATGTGGATCCCGCCTTTTCGGAAAACTGGGAGCAAGCCTTCCAGACCCGGCTATACGTCGGTGCCTATCATTTTTTCAGTTTTGAAAGCCCGGGAGAGGGGCAGGCGCAACACTTTGTCGAAACCGTACCCGTCAGAAAACAGATGCTCTCCCCGGTGGTCGATATCGAGTTTTACGGCAGTTACAACGAGCAGAATACCGATGCTCCCGCAATCAGAGAGGAGCTGAGCGCATGCTTGCTCGCCATGGAAGCGGCCTATGGCTCCAAACCCATTATCTATACCACTCCCGAGGCCTATGACCACTTCATAAAAGGGTACTACGAAGACTATCCCTTGTGGATCCGCAGCGTTTTGACCAGACCCCGCCTTGACAGAGACTGGCAGTTCTGGCAGTACACCAACCGAGAGCGGCTTGACGGCTACTCCGGCCCCGAACAGTATATCGACATGAATGTATTCCACGGCACCGAGGCAATGCTGCGCGAACTGCTCCTGGAGTAACGGCAAGACTATTCCATATAGTATATATAGGCGTTTGCGAAACTCTCACTTTTGTAATCGGAATTGGGCAGATTGTATACTCCATAAGCAGACCCTAGCGAACCGTCGGTACTTAGACGCTGTACTTTAGCGTCTTATGTACCGCTACGGTGAGGTTGGAGCGAAAGCGTGTCTGCGTTGGAGTATACAATTTGCACAATGACTCTTTGCCAAAATGAGAGTTTCGCAATTGTCTA
>JAIDDH010000022.1 GCA_029055435.1 Acetatifactor sp. | reverse complement strand
GGGCTGTGCTGATCTGTGCAGGAGGGGCTTTTCAGTTCCGCAGTGACGAAATGGAAGGAACCCCTGTTGCTGAAGAACTTGCAAGCCGGGGTTATCAAAGTTTTGTGGTGAACTATCGGCTGCGGCCATATACACAAGAGGAAGGCGCATTGGATCTAGCTCGTGCAGTTCGGTTCGTCCGCAAGAATGCGAAAGTTTATGGAGTTGACGAAAATAATATCGCTGTAATGGGATTTTCGGCAGGGGGTATTTTGGCAGGTGAAATGTTGCTGAACTTTGACGGTATGGTAAATGGTACAGCTCTGGATGACAGATATATCCCGGATGCTTTGGATGAGATATCGGCGGATGCCGCAGCAGATGGGATGATCTACTCCTTTTATGGATGGCTCAGTATCAGCAACAACGATGTGCAGACCCTGCAAAACGGAGAATTGCCGCCGACTTTCTATTGCTATGGCACACGTGACCCTTTTTATAATCAGTTTTTGGAAAATGCGGATGCTGTGGAAGCAGCGGGAGTGTGTGTGGAACGCTTGCAGTTGGATGGACGTCCCCATGGCTTTGGTTATATGGAAGACTGGTTTGATGCCTATGACAGTTTTCTGACGAACGTGTTTTCCGAGCAGTAAGGATTTCAGATGATAAAGTAGAAAATAATAATAAATTCCGTAATTAGAACGATGTTCAATGGGAAAATAAGTTTACAAGCTCTGCTAACAAGCGGGGTTTTTTTATGAATATGCTGTCTTGAATGGTTGACATTGTCCACTAAATACAATATAATGAAAAGTGGACATTGTCAACTAATTAAAAGGAAATGGGAAATATGAGCAGATATGCCAAAACAGTTAGTGAAATAAGAAAGTTCAATCGCTTTTACACGGTAAGTATGGGCTTTTTAGATTCAGGTTATCTTGACACAGTGTATTCAATAGTGGAAACAAGGATTTTGTTTGAAATTAGGATGCGTAGAACATGTATTCAAAGTGATATTGCAAAAACCTTACATGTAGACAAAAGTTATTTAAGCAGGATCATTACACGTTTTTCTAAAAATGGAATTATCGAGAAATATAAATCGAAAGAAGATAAAAGAGTAACATATATCACATTAACGGAAAAGGGAAATATAGAGGCAGACAGATTAATCGAATTAACAGACACTAAGATAAAATCTCAGATAATTTCACTAAGTTCGGATGAATGTGAAAAATTATGTGATGCAATGAATCTGATAATTTCAATTTTAGGAAAAGAGGAATGAAAATGAAAGTTATACCATTTGAGGAAAAGTACAGGCAGGATTTTATTGATTTTAATACAGACTGGATCGTGTCTAATTTTGGTTTTCTTGAGGAACACGATAAGGAAACATTTGAAAAAATTGATGATGAGATAAGGTCGGGAGCTATGATCTTTTTTGCTGTTGAAAATGATGTAGCGCTTGCGACATGTATGGCAGTGCCGATGCAGGATGCAACATGGGAAATATGCAAGCTTGGATCTAATAAAAATGTTGCGCATAAAGGGGCGGGAAGCGCAGTTTTTGAAGCGGCAATGAAATGGGCATTAAGTCATGGGGCAGAAAAGCTGTTTATTCTCTCAAACAGCAAATTGAAGCCTGCGCTGCATATTTACGAAAAATATGGATTTAAAGAAATCAAACTTGAAAACTACGAATATATCAGAGGCGATATAGCCTTTGAGTATAAAGTGGATTAGAAATTTTAACCCTTGTCAGTAATGGGGATACGAAAGTACCATTCAGATAAAACCTAAAGGTATATACTGCATAACGAATCGAGACTTCCAAAGGGGTCTCGATTCGCTTATTATGGAAGGCAGAAAGAGAATTTAAATGATTGGAGGAGACTAGCAATGAGAAAAAATTTTGGAAAGAAAACATGGTTTTACCCGCTCCCGGTGCTGATCATTGGAAGCTATGATAAAGATGGCAGGGCAGATGCCATGAACGCTGCATGGGGCGGTATTTATGACAGTGACAAGGTGGTGCTGTGCTTAAGTGAGGATCATCAGACAACACAGAACATTAAGGCGAGGGGAGCGTTTACTATCAGTTTTGCGGATGCTGCTCATGTGAAAGAGGCTGATTATGTAGGTCTGGTTTCGGCAAAGGAAGTTGCGGACAAGATGGAAAAGGCGGGTTTCCATACCACAAAGAGCGAATTTGTGGATGCACCGCTGATCGAAGAACTTCCCATGGCGTTGGAGTGTAAGTTTATAAAGGTCAATGAGGACGGAAATATCATCGGAGAGATCATCAATGTAAATGCCGAAGAGAAAATCCTTGGCCGCGGCGGTGTGATTGATACGGCGAAATTGGATGCTATTTCTTTTGATCCGGTAAACAATGCGTATGTAAGGCTGTGGGAGAAAGTTGGAAATGCCTTTTCAGATGGGGCGGAATTGGGGTGATGGATAAATGGAAAGACCTTATGTGATCTGC
>JAIDDH010000021.1 GCA_029055435.1 Acetatifactor sp. | reverse complement strand
ATGAGCGTGTCCCGGTGGATTCAATGCGAGGAGATCGTGTCCTCCACGGGCTTCCTTGCGAAACATCCGACTACGGGGGCTGCCATCGCCTCCCCCTATGTCACCATGAGCCAGTCCTACATGAAGCAGACCAATTACTGCTGGATGCAGATATACCAGATCGTGAAGGAGAACTGTTCGGTGGAATTCCAAGGGAATACGCCCCAGGATGATGTGATGGAACGGCTGCTCCGTGCGAGGAAAGGGGTGTAGGTTTATTTGCAGATTGGCAAATTTAGCAGAAACGGATTTATTTTCTGTAAAAGTCTTGATAATTCTCTCATCGGTGCTATAATGTAATGATTTAGCAAATTAATGCTGAATGGGCGGCTTGGGAATAAATGAAAAACACAAAGGAGTGAAAAGCTATGCAACATGATTTCCGTTATATTTCCAAGAATGACCCCAAAGTAAAAAAAGCCTATAATGACATCCTGAATATCCTCAAAGAAGCCCAGGACTTGGTAAGAAAGAAGTTTACATTCAGGTTTGATGTGGTAGGCAGTTATAAACGGAATATGATAACCTATGATGCAAAATCAAATGTGGGGTATGATTTCGATTTTAACATTGAGGTTAATGATGGAAACGGCAGGTATAAGCCAAAACAGCTAAAGAATATGCTTCAAAATGCAATAGATGCTGTTTGTGTGAAATACGGATATGATCATCCAGAGGATTCAACACGCGTCTTGACAATCAAGATGAAGAACAGGAAAAAATCCTGCATTCTCCATAGTTGTGATTTTGCAATCGTAAACAACTACATTGACGATGACGGGTACGAAGGCCAGGAATATATCCATAATGATAAGCACGGGAACTATACATGGTGTGAGCAGCCGGAAGGATATTATATGCTGCCGGATAAAATTGACTGGATCAAAGAGAACGACCTATGGGATGTTATGCGGAAGTTATATATTGAGAAGAAAAATGGAAATAATGATTCGAATGTGCATTCAAGGACTATCTTCGCTGTAACTGTTCACGAGATATGTCAGAAATTCGGGTTTTATGAAGAAGAGAATTAAATAAAGATGTGGCAATTAAACCAATGCCGTCCAGCAGAAATGTTGGGCGGTTTTTCTATGCAATTTTTGGAGGTGGAGATGAAGACTACGACTGATATGCAGCTGGTTACTGTTGATAGCCTGATACCTTATGTGAATAATGCGCGGACGCACTCGCCGGAGCAGCTTGCGAAGCTCCGCTCATCCCTGCGGGAGTTCGGCTTTATCAACCCGGTCATCATTGACCGGGATTTCAATGTCATCGCAGGGCATGGCAGAATTGCGGCGGCAAAAGAGGAGGGGATCACGGAAGTCCCGTGTGTATTTGTGGACTATCTGACGGAGCCGCAGAAGAAAGCCTATATCCTTGCGGACAACCGCATGGCCTTGGATGCCGGGTGGGATGAAGAGCTGCTCCGCATTGAGATCGAATCCCTGCAGGGTGCGGATTTTGATGTATCTTTTACGGGCTTCGGCGAGGATGAGATTGCAGACCTCTTTGCTGGGGACGGTGAAAAAGATGTGAAAGATGATAACTTTGACCTTTCCGCAGCGTTGGAGAAAGCGGCGTTCGTGGAGCGGGGCGATATCTGGACGGTGGGCAGGCACAGGCTGATGTGCGGCGATGCTACCAGTGCGGAGGACGTGGCGGCGCTCATGGACGGGAAAAAGGCAAACCTCATCGTGACGGACCCGCCGTATAATGTCGCTTTCAAGAGCGGCAGCGGCCTTTCCATTCAGAACGACAGCATGAAGGGGGATGAATTCTACACATTTCTGTACAATTCGTTCTCATGCATGGTGGAGCATCTGGAAAGCGGCGGTGCGGCTTATGTGTTCCATGCGGACACGGAAGGGCTGAATTTCCGTAAGGCTTTCGTGGATGTAGGGTTCCACCTTGCCGGGGTGTGCATATGGGTGAAGAATTCCTTGGTGCTTGGGCGTTCGGATTACCAGTGGCAGCATGAGCCTGTGCTGTACGGCTTTTTGAAGAACGGTAAACATCCGTGGTATTCCGACCGAAAGCAGACCACCATCTGGAACTACGACAAGCCTAAGCGGAATAAGAACCACCCGACCTCCAAGCCGCTCGACCTGCTCAGCTACCCGATCAGCAATTCCTCCCAGGAGAACGCCATCGTCCTGGACACCTTTGGCGGGAGCGGCTCCACGCTGATGGCGTGTGAGCAGACGAACCGTATCTGCCTTATGATGGAGCTTGATGAGAAATATGCATCTGTTATCCTGCGGAGGTATGTAGAGGACACCGGGAATTCGGAGAATGTGTATGTGGTGCGCGACGGGGAGAAAATTCCGTACTCTGCACTGGTGAAGGAAGTGGAGACGGATGGATAACGGAAATACAGACAAGAAACTCACCATCGGAAGACTGTTCGATGGATCCGGGGGCTTGCCGGCCTGCTTACCGGGATCACGCCTTTGTGGGTTTCGGAGATCGAGCCGTTCTCTATCCGTGTGACCACAAAGCTGCTGCCGGATGTGAAGCACCTGGAGGATATCAACAGCATCCACGAGGATGAAACAGAGCCGGTGGACATCATCACATTCGGCTCGCTCTGTACGGGCATTGTGTATTACGCACAGTTCCCGGACTTTTATTGTGACATTTTTTCTCACATACTGCTTGCTATTCCAGCCGCTTAGAGTGATTAATGT
>JAIDDH010000020.1 GCA_029055435.1 Acetatifactor sp. | reverse complement strand
CCCGCAAACAGCGCACCCATGCCATCGATGCGAAGCTCCAGCGCAAGCGTCTCCGTCAATTGAAAAAACCTGCAGGTCACACCCGCTCCCCGCCACAACGCCAGGGCCGCAAGCCCTGCCTCAGCCGCAAAGCAGACGCCCGCCGTACACAACAGCCACTTTCTATGGGAAAATTCCCGCCTCACCAGCAGATACAGACCGCTGACAATGGGAAACGCTATGGACAGACAGATGAAAGCCATAACACAACCTCCTTATGCAAACATGCCGAGTCCCTGCCCAATCATGTCCACGATGGGCTGAGAATTCACTCCCAGCACAATATTCAAAATAATAAAGCCGATCAAAGTCAACACATAAAGCTTTCGATTCACAAGCTGACCGCCGCTCTCGTAAACCGTATCCACCGGCGTGTAGAGACGGATGACCGTCTTCATGAAATAAATGGCGTTCAGGATCGTACTGATTCCCAGCACGATCAGCGCCGGCAGCATCTTGCCGCTGTTTTGCACCGCCGCCTGGGCAAACAAAAGCTTGGAGATAAAACCGGAAAACAGCGGAACGCCCACCATGGACAAAGCCCCGGCCGTAAAGGTCACACCCGCGCAAGGGTCTCTGTAGCCCGCTCCAGTCAGGTCCTCAAACTTCCGGCTGCCTCCTGACACATCCGAAAGCCCCACCGCCGAGATAAACAGCAGCGACTTAGTGGCCGCATGGGACAGGATATGAAACACACTGGCCACCATGGCAACCTGCGTCCCCATACCGATACCCATGAAAATATAACCGATCTGCGCCACGGAGGAGAAGGCCACCATACGCCGGATATCATTCTCCCGGATGGCGCTGAGCGAGCCGAAAATCATGCCCATGAGGCCGAACACAAATAACACATTGATAATGTGGCTGTCATGAAACACCTCAAATCCAAAAACTCTGTAAATCAGCTTGATCAGCAGAAAAATATAACCCTTGGACACCAGACTGGACAACATCGCCGCAGAGGATGCGGTGGAATATCCGTAAGCGTCCGGCAGCCACGCATGGAATGGAAACAGCGCGCTCTTGATGGCAAGCCCCGATGAGATGAGTCCGATAGTCACCAACAGGGGCATGGAATACAGATGGTTTGCCGCGAGATAAGCCACCTGCTCCTTCATATTGCTCATCAGCAGATGTCCCGTCAGATCATAAAGAACGCACAAGCCTAACAGCAACAGACCGGAGCCCAGAAGACTCATGATCATATACCGGACCGCCGCCTCGATGGTTCTTCCCGTCTCTCGGATCATAATCAGACCGCAGGCTGTGATGGTGTTGATCTCCACAAACACATAGGCCGTAAAAATATCATTGGTGTATACCAGCGCCAGCAGCGAACTCAGCAGGAGATTTACCAGAATATAATACAGATTCTGCTTTTCCTCCGCCACCTCCGTCAGAAGCTTGTGAGCGCCGCCCAGCATGGACAGCAGCATGATGATGCAAAAAAACAGCGCCATGCCCGCCTCCAGCACACCCGCCCGGATTTCATTGCCCCAGGGCGCGGGAAAATGCCCCATCATATAGACATAGCTCTCCCCCGTCCCCAGAAGGTACAAAAGCAGCACCAGAGACAACACGCCCACCGCCGTGATGACCACCCGGTTTACCCATTTGGCGGCCCGCCCCGGCAGCACCGAGGACACGATCCCCGCAAACATGGAGAGCATAATGGAGAAAAACGGAAAATTTTTGATAAAATCCATTATACTCCCTCCTTCTTCAACAGCGTGGATATCTCGTCCAGATCCAGCGTGTGATATCTGCGGTAAAGGCGGATAGTCAGAGACAGCATCAGCGCGGACACCGACACCGACACCACGATGCCCGTCAGCACCAGACCGCTGGGAATGGGATTGATATAGGCCTCCACCGACTGCACGCCGTCCACCACAATCGGCACGCCGCGCCCGGCAATATAGCCCTTTTCCGCCAGAAACAGATAAATGGCGGAATCCATGATATTCAGGCCGATAATCTTTTTAATCAGATTCTTATGCAATAACAGATTGGCAAAACCGATGACAAAGAGAATCATCGCCACAGCCTCCCCATAATTGGTAAACAAATTTCCCATTGGGAATCCCTCCTAAAAATCTCCCTTGCGGAACATCACATAAAAGGTATACATCGTGCAGGCCACCACCATGCCCACACAGATATTCAACAGAAAAATCAGGCCGCTGCTCAGGATTGCCCCCGGAGTCCCGAGAGGAATATGGCTCTCCAGATGATTGGCTCCCGTGAAAAAAGAATAACTCTTGGCCAAGCAATAGGTGGTCAGCGCCGCAAAGCTCACATATTTATAAACCTTCTCCGTAAACAGCTTCTCCGTCCGCTCAAAGCCGAAAGCGCTCAGATACAGGATCAATCCCGCTCCGATGATAGCTCCCCCGGAGAAACCGCCGCCCGGAGACAGATGACCGTTTAAAATCACATAGATGCCAAATAGAATGATAATCGGCACCAGCACCGTGGCTGTGGCCTGCAGAATCGCATCCTGCTTGGGCTCCAACAGCCTGTCGTTTGCTATCTCCTCCGTCCTACCGTCCTTTCCCTTCTTTTTCATATGCAGCAAAATCAGCACTGTTGTAGTGGCGGCAAAGAGCACATTGGACTCACCGAATGTATCGAATGCCCGGTAATCCAGTATCATCCCGGTGACGATATTCACCGCGCCGGTCTCCTGCAGACCGCTCTCGATATAGCGGGCGGACACTTCATTGTTCACCGGCCTCTCCGCCTCCCCCGTGGGGGGCAGATCCGCCACCATGGCCAGCAGAATCATCGCTAGACCCGCACAGTATACGATCGCCGCCAGCACATAGACCCTGTGGAAGAAATTCAGCTTCTTATTATTCTCAATATCATAGACCTTATCCCGCACCGCCTGACTGTCCCACAGTCGCTCCCTGATTGTCAGCTCCGGCGTCTCCACAGGCGTCTGGGGCTGCATCTCCACCTGCCCCACGTAAGGGTCTCTGCGGCCGTCAAGCCATCTCCAGAATCGAAAACTCCCCGTCTTCTCATACTCTTCCTGGGATTTGAGCTTACCCACGGCGGCTCACCTCCTCTCCCACATTTCCCTCGTTCAAACCCTTAAATTCAGCCTTCTTCTCCTGCTCCCTCCTGGTATTGATGGCCTGGATTTTCTTCAGTGTGGCGAAGAACAAAAGGCTGGTGATACCCGCCCCCACAGCCGCCTCCGTAATGGCCAGATCCGGGGACTGCAGTGTCACCCACACAATGGACATAATCAAAGAAAAGGACATATAAATCAGCACCGAATTCAGGAGATTTTTGGAAAAACTCACCGACACGGCACATACGATCAAAAAGCCAAACAGCACACACTGAAATAATGTCATAGCGCTTCCTCCTTTTGCTCCTGTGCCTCCTGCATCTGCTGCTCTTCTCTTCGATCCTGCAGCTCGGCCTCCAGAGTCTCCAGTTTTTCATAAACCTCACAATGCTCCCCTAACTCCTCATTAGTTCCGGCCTCCAACCTTGCCAACAGATGAGAGGACACCGGAGAAGTGAGCCATAAAAACACGATGACCATGGCCATCTTCAGCGTTGAAAACCGAAATCCTGAGAGCAGCATCAGCCCCGCCATGGAACAGGTAATTCCCAGCGTATCACCCAGAGCTGCCGCATGCATCCTGTTCAACACATATTTAAACCGAAACACGCCATACATCTCTATCAGGAAAATCAGCAGGCCACCTAAAAGCAAAGCGCCGCCCGCAAGCAGGCGTATCCATTCCCATGCGCTCATACCGCTCCGTCCTCCTTCCTGCCATCCGCTTCCGTCAGGCTCTTCAAGCCGGTACTTCCTCCCCGACTCATCCGATTCTCTTTCTCCAGATGCTGCTCCTCATAGATACCGATATATACCTTAGAGAGCACTATCACCGCCAGGAAGCTTGCCATAGCGTAAATCAGGCAGATATCCAGCAGATACTCCTCCTGCAGATACAGAGACAATACTGCAATCATCACCATAACCATCGTACCGACCATATTTACAGCCACCAGCCTATCCACCACCCGGGGACCCTTCACCGCCCGCACCAGCGCCGCGAAGAACAATAATCCCAACACAATCAGTATCACCAGAAACAGGCCTCTCTGCACCTGTAAAAAAAGGCTCACCTTCTCTGCCGTCATCTTTACTCCACCCTTTCCAGCTTCTCCAAAAGCTCCACAAACACACAGCGATCCAGCCCTTCCGCCAGACTCTTGTCCAGACAATGCACGATATACTCCCCATCCACCATGGAGATGGTGATGGTGCCCGGCGTCAAGGTGATGGAATTCGCCAGCAGCACCCTGGCAAACTTTGATTTCAGATTGGTGCGAAACTGCACCACAGCCGGCTCAAGCTCGTATCTGGAAGAGAAAATCATACCGATGACCGTCACATTGGCTTTCACAATCTCTTTTACCAGAACGAAAAGATAGTGCAAGAACCCAAACAGCTTCCTGCACACCAAAATATCCATAGACGGCTTATAATTCATGAATTTACAGATAAACCAGTACATCACACCCGCCAGCACTGCGCCGAAGGCCGCAATTTCCCAGGTAAACTTTCCGTTAAAAATAATCCACATCAGAAAAAACAATAGATACATGGCCTTTCACCTCTGTCTTCTCTATCTAATATCTTATTCTACACCCGTCATCCCCAAAAAGAAAGCAGAAAAATGGCGATTTTTGTCAATCAGTATTTGAAATTTCTGTAGACAAATGACGAATCCTGATATATAATGAATATAACGTCATATATATTTAGAATATTAGCATATTTTTGATAATTCCCCTTTTTACAACCAGAGTACCTTCCGGTTTCTCCCCGGAGGTACTCTAGTTGTATGTAAAGGATTTTTTTAATATTCTTTGAACTTCCCCACATAGTCCGTCCCTGTCTCTCCCTGCATTTTCGCAATAAACGGCCGGGGATCCACCTCCATCTGCAGCAGCACATCCAGCGCATGCAGAAGAAGCCTCTCAGGTCTCCAGCGGTTCACCTCATCCCGCCGGTCCAGATACGCCTTAAAATGATCCACCTGCCATACCAGCACATCTGTCAGCGAATATCCCTCCACCTTATATTCTCCCCAGAATTTGCCGTAATCATGATAATAGGCAAGCTCTTTCAGCACGCCCTGCGAGGCCTTGATACGCCTCCACATATCGGCAGCATAATCCTCATTCTCTCCCGCCTCCGCCGCCAGATCATACACATACCGCTCCAAGGTCTGCATCGCCTGTTCCAGCCGGGCGTCCTGTCCCGCCGGCTGCCCCGTCTCCTGCCCTGCATTCTGCTCCATAGATTCTGACATTTTCAATCCGCTCCTTCCAGTTAAAAAAGCTATTCTCAACCTTCACAACAAAACAAAGCCCTAAAGCGCTGCATGGCAACACTTCAAGGCTTTTGTCAAAGCAGAGGAAGAGGGAATCGAACCCCCGTTAACGGTTTTGGAGACCGCCGCACTACCGCTGTACTATTCCTCTGTATAAGCTGATGAACCACCAGCGAATCATATTATATCATATGCCTGAGAAATAAGCAAGGGAATTTTGCACAAAGCAGCCACAAGCAGCCACAATCTATAATTTTACGTCATTCTCCAGTTCGCTCGCAAGGGAAATCGTCTGTTCCAGTACCGATTTAATCGAACTTATATTGTCCATATAGCTCTTTGCCACATCATTTGCTTCTTTGATAGAATTCATGATGGCTTGCAAATGGCTCACAATCGCGGACAAGGTAGTCTTTATCTCGGTCGCAGAATTACCACTATCCTTGGCCAGCTTCCCCATCTCTGTGGCGACAACGGCAAAGCCCCTTCCCGCTTCTCCGCTCCGCGCTGCCTCAATCGAAGCATTCAGTGCAAGTATATTGGAGTGAGACGCATTATTGTTGATCTTATTTACAACATCTGCCGCCGCATTGACATCCTGTTCCACATCCAAAGTCATCTTACTCATACTTGTCAGCATGCTGAACAGAGTCTCAATTCCACCGACAACGTCCTGAACGGAACTGTCAATCTCCTGAATTGATTCCTGAAAGCTTGTGGCGATCTCTCTGACCTTTTCTCTGCCCTCCACAGAATAAGTGCATATGATACAGCCCACTACCTGCCCGCCATCCTTAATAGGGACTAAATTCCCCTCGACAGGAAAACCCATGACCTCCTTAGGCAGATAATTATGCTTTGTTATCCCTTTGGAGATAACCTCATCAAAAATTCCGCTTGGATCTTCAAACACAGAACCGACTTCCGCCTGTGGAGGTATTCCCGGGGGCAGCGAAAATCCCTGCACCACCTTATCCTTGTCCAAAACAGAGATGATCACATCTTTATCATACAACTGCCTTATGATATGAAGATTATCAACAATATATTGTAAGTTCTTATTCATAATAAATATTACCTCCACCCTCATTATCCGGCCGCATGACCTCATGCATATGCCTGCACCTTCTTTTACAATGAGTGTATCATAAGCAGAGAATAAAGTCTATTATAATGTATCTGAAAGCGTTCTTGACAACAGCCCAAAGAGAGGAGGGATACATTGGGCAAAGATAATGAAACCAGGAAACGGCTGCTCGAAAGCGCTGCTGTTCGCGCATTTTTCCGTGGAACGGGAAATACCGCTGTCCGAGATATACAAGCATATTGACGGCGGTCACGATGGGCTTTCCGCGGCGCTGATACACCATCTCTACGCCAACTATGACGCGTTTATACTGCTGCTCACAAAATCTCAGGGGTCACGGTTTGAGGACGCGGTTGACGGCAGGGAAATCTTCGGGCTGAACCCCGGATGCGCTTTCGGATTATCGCCGCGACAATCTCGGATTTATTTTTCAGTTTTACAATCTTGTGCCCAATCTTACCGTACAGGAAAATATCCAATTCTGCGGATACCTCACGGAAAACCCGCTTGACATTAACGAACTGATGGACACACTTGGGCTGTCTGAGCACCACAATAAATTTCCGTCGCAATTGCCAGGCGGGCAGCAGCAAAGATGCGCGATAGCGAGGGCGCTGATTAAAATCCCAAACTGCTGCTGTGCGGAAAATAAGCCAAATCACCCCAGCGGAGGTTCTGAAAAACCGCGAATAATCCCTCCTGCTATCTCAGATGCACCTGCAAACTGCCCCAATTTCCCATATTTCCATCGAATACCTCCTGTACATACTGCGTTTTTTCATCCGCTATCATCATTCCGCAGATCGTCCGTAAGGCTTTTTGAGCCTGCATATCCGGCGGCTCCGAAATAAGCAGTAATAAGGAAATATCCTCTTCTGTACCGTACAGCAAAATATCGTCAGTTATAAACCCGAATTTTGTAAATATCTCATCCTTTTCGATTTCAAAATCCAAGATATAGCTTTGTGTCTCCAGATTCCAGTATTCAAACACATTACGGCTCTGACTGCCGAGATATAGCACAAATGAATCCTTCCTGTTCGTTGCCAGACCATTAACCTTTCCCGCTGCCCGTAAATCCCCCAGAGACTGATAGGATGTTTTGTTATTGCCATAATAATAAAGTTCCGAGTCGATTGACAATACGACGATTCCATCCTCAACAGGGCAAAATCCATATAACCAGTATGACGAGTCCAATTTTTCACATTCCGCAAACTTTATTTTATCCGGCAAAATAGCAATTCGGTAAGTATAGAACCCTTGCATGCATATATACAATGTTGACAGATCCGGTGAAAAGTTATAATTCCAATAAAACTCCCCCAAATCTCCACCTTCATATTCAATATGCAGCTCATCACATATTGTTCCGTCCGGATTGCGTAGTATGACATGGATGACCGGCGTCCCCGCTTCATTAATGCCTTTTTCAAACCGGACAAGGAATCGTTGTGCCACCATGAGTGAAATCCCTGCATCATCAGCTTCCACCAATTCCAGACCACTATAAGGATCGTCTGGAAATACATCTACATCATCCACACGGAAAGATGCAATATTATAATAATACAAATCCCCTCCTGCCTCTACAATACAATGTGCATCCTGCGTACATATCACCTCTGCAATACGCCTGGGAAGCTTAACGGCAACTGCATATTCCGTCCCGTCCTGATAATTCCAGAACTGAAGTTCTCTTTGCCCTCAAAGAACGATCTCGCCACTCTCCTCATCCCGAAATACCGCTCTGTAATAAGCGCAATCTTCGTCAATTTCCGTCCTGAACTCTACCTCTCCCGACAGTTCATATACCGCCGCATAGCCTCCTGCATACAGCGTTCCGGTACCATTCCCGTGGGCAAGGGCAAATCTGCCTCCATCAGCACGAAACGCTATCTTATTTAAATAATAATGCTCATCCGAAATAAGGGTCTTACAAGTAAGATCAGGCAACTGTAAAACGATGACATCACTCCAACTGTCGTCAATGTCAGCTACCGTCCTTCCCACTATGACCGCATCCTGCCTGGGAGACACCTGAAATAGAAAGCTTCCTGCGGCCGTCTGACCATATACCTCTCTCTCCTTCTCATAACGCTCTTTAAACAGTTGATCAAGAAATACCTTTTCTACCAATTGACCTTTCCCATCCGCAAAACTGATCTGATACAAAGCGATAGAATCTTCCTCTTCATTCATGACAAGGCAAGCATCCTCTCCGGCCGGTATTACATGCACAAGCCCTTTGTATTCAGTTGACCAATCAATCGAAAAACTACAGAAGGCATCCTCTGACGGCTCATAAAGCGTGACCATTCCGTCCTGATAAAACCCCCAATAATCTTGTCCAAAACTGTCAAACATAATATATCCGACATTCTCCAGTACCGCTGTTCGACCTCCTTCCCTGTCATAAACAGCGTACCGATCCACAATACCTGAATACTTACAGAGATAATAATCCCGGTTACAGTCTCGTACTAAAAGATCCTCTTGCGCGGAAGCTTCTATATGTTGTACTTCCTCAAATGACCAAAGCGCTCCGTTTTCACCAATATACTGATGCTCATCAATGTGCATGACACAGGGCCATTGCCGCTCCTGTAATAGAAGCGCGGCGGCAAGGCTGGCAGAATCCAAAGAAGTATCCCTTTTCATCGCCTCATTATAATACATCAGCGCGCTCTGCCAGTCCTTCTTATCCGCATATTGACCGGCCATTACCTGATAAACTGCCGCCTTCGTCAATTTAGAATGATACTGATTGACAAACAGCAAGGCGATGAGAAAACAAATTAAAAACATAATCCCACCGACCAAAACTCCATTCCGCACCTTTTGTCTAAAAGCCCGCCGATATAAATCATCATACCTGCATCCCATGATTGGCGCGGCAATGCGCATATACTCTGTCCTGCACAACTTCTTCTGTTTTGCGTGATAGCTGCCCGCCCGGATGTCCGCACCAAGTGGTTCCACCTCCACTTGAACACTACGAGATTCCCCATCTTCATCCATTATCTGCCGGGGTTCCCATCTCAGAATATCCGGGAACACCTCGTCCGGCTCACCTTCCAAAAGCATCGGAAGGATGTTCTGGTTGGTATTATGATGTAAAAAGCGGAAGTAATTCAGTTCCTCCATACACCATTTTGATTCTTTCGTCGTCCGGGAATAAAGAATGATTAAAAAACGGGAATTCTCCAGCGCAGTACGGATACTGGTTCCCAAGTCATTACTGGTCGGCAGCTCACTCTGATCCCGAAAAATATGGAGATATCTTTTCTTTCCGGTATCTGCATCCACAATCCTGCACTTTTCCAGCAACCTCTGCAGTCTTTCCGCCACTCTTTTGTCCTCCGGGCAATGGCGATATGAAATAAACGCATCATATTGTATTTGTGTTTCCTTTACCCCTTTGCTCATCTGCCCCCGCTCCGTATCCAATGCCTCCGCTCGCACATGATACTGTCCTTTCCTTACTATTACATCTCCTCGATGTATCTACCGGGTACTGTATCTGCCAGCCACACTTTTTCATTGCCCAGATAAAACTTGATTCCTTCATCCCAGGCTCTTTTCGCATCAATAATCAATATACACGGTTTATCATCACGACGCTTTCCTACATTTTCAGCCGTCTCAATATCCTGTGACAAATGAACATATTGTCTGCCCTGAGGCAGCAACCCTTTCTCTTTTATCGATTCAAGAAAGCGTCTTGCCGTTCCATGATACAAAACATCCGGCGGCATCTGTTCTTCTCTCAGAATCTTCATCGGTATGGAGTGTCCATAAAATGCCCTGATTTTCCCATCTTTGAGCTCATGGCGCTTCTTCTCAGATTGCTCAATCATCCTGATTAAATCTGTTTCACAAATATCCACCCATTTCTTATCTCTATGTAACGCATTTAAAAGCTGCTCAACAGGAACCCAGCCTTCCTCATCCATCTCCAGTTCATATTCCCACGGCGCATGACGCAGAGCATAAGAAATTTCTTTGCTCAACCCGATATAATTCATATTAATTCCCTTTCTCAACTTTTCTCCCCAACTAATATATTTCCATCATAATCTATCTCATAATAATTATCTTCAAAATCATAAAGTTTAATAGAATTGTCACACAATTCAAATGGTTCTTTATTTGTAACAGAAACAAAAATATCCCTGCCGGAGAATCCCCAGATTTTATTAAACTCCAAATCCAGCATAATAATTTCCATTTCTCCATAAATGATATAACCATGCTCAACTTTATATATTCCGAAATTACATCCCAGACATTCAAACTGTTTATGAAGAGTCATCGTGCCGTCATATACATTAATCTGTGTTATTTTATCATTCTGAAGAACCGTTAAAATATCTCTATCAAGGATTGCGCAATCTGTATTATAACAATAAAAGTTACCAATTAATGCAATACTGATTGTTTCTGCCAATAATTCAATATAAATTGCCAAAGTTTTATAAAAATCATTGCGATTCAACTTATCCGGATTAAGTATCAAATCATAATATCGATTATCCGCTGATTCAATCCCATATACATTATCTATGGAGATGCTGACACTACAGATTTCATTTTGCAACAGCATATTTTCACCTCGCCTTTATCATCAGGTAATCATGGCAATTTGGCAGCTACCCCAATAAATCCGCTCATTGACCCTGGTTAAATATTCCGCCAAACATGGACCCAAACGAGCTCATTTTTTCACTCACTTCCTTTATTTTGTCCACCGTGTCATTCAGGTTCTGCAGAGCTTCGGTAAGCTCCTCCGTGTCCAGGCCTTCTACGGCGGAGTTAAGGGCATCCACATCAAGCTCGCCCAGAACATCTGCCACCTGCTCCCAATCCACGCTTTCCAAAGAAGCATTCACATTATCCAAAGTCTCGTTCAGGCTCTCCACATCCACATCGGATATCTTCTCTATCGCAGGCTCACATATCTCAGCCAGTTTCTGCACTTTGCCAAACAGAAAAACTCCGCCGACCAGCAGACAGAACGTCAGCACGGAAGAAATAATACAGATAATCCGGGTAAATCTAAGTTCCTTCATAAGTTGACTGGTACTGGAATCCATTGCATTATAATCCATTACATTATTGTCCATCGCTTCCTCACATTCTGCCGTCGGCATACCGGGCCCCGGCTAATTCATAATAAAATATATACTGCTGCAGCACTCCCTGAATCCCCTGATAGCGGCGTTTAGGAAAGCCCCGTTTATAATGTATCTGCAATGCCTGTCGGATATGCGTATCCACAGGAAATGCCTCAAGTTTATGCAGCGCGAAAAGGCAGATGCAATCCGCCACCTTCTCGCCCACTCCAAACAGTGCAAGCAGAGCCTCCCTCGCTTCTCCATAGGACATCTGCCCGACTGCCTCCAGATCAAATTCTCCGCTCGCCACGGCTCTCGCAGTCCGCACCACATATTTACTGCGATACCCGAGATTGCACTCCATCAGGGCATTCTCCTCCAAGCAGGCCAATGCCTCCGGTGCGGGAAATGCATAGAATGTCTCCCCGTGAGCATTGACCAGCTTTTCTCCGTAGCACTCGCAGATATTTTCGATACACCTGCGAATCCGCGCAATATTATTTTGCTGTGAAATCAGAAAAGAAACAATCATTTCCCACAGATCCTGCCTCAGAATCCTGATGCCGCAGCCAAACTCCGCCGCATTGTTCAGATAACTGTCGTTCGGAGCTATTTTCCCGATATAGGAGGCATAATCTCCCTCCAGATCAAAATACGCTTTCCAGAAATCGTGAAATTCTGCGTCATCGCAGTAGAAAATACATTCCTTTCCCTGCTGTTCCAGCTCCAGATAATGTCTCCCCGCAATCACACTATATAAATTTTCCGACTTCTCCTTCATGCGGAAACACTGCCCCGACTGACAAATCTGCGCCAGATTAAAATTTTCCAATGTCAGCTTTACCATTTGAAAATATCCCTTTAACCAATCCCGCTTCTGCGGCGACATAAACATTAATGATAATTATCCTACCATTTTATTGTCTCTTCCGCAATGTCTGTTCAACTGTCATTCTGTAAATGATGTAAATATGTAACTATTTAGTTTAAAGCAGTGCGAGCACTACCTGCCCCACGCCCATGGGATTCCCTTTCCAAAAATTCTTTGATACCCATATGTTAAAGGTATATCTGTCATAATCCGCTCCATTTGAGCATCCTCTTCCATCCTATTGGAGCATCTTACATTCCCGCAGCCCACGCAGATACCTTCACATCGAACCGTCTCATCCTGTGTCAGTTCCGCCAGAAACACCACACTTTTTTTAGGCATTATGCAAAACGCCCTATTACATGACACCTGCACGGAAAACCTGCTTAACATATCCGGCAGCATCTCCAACGGCAAGCTCTTTTCACTGCCGGGGAAATGGTATCGCGCAACATGCCAACCCCCGGCCTCCCTGACATGGCGGTTATATGCCTTGTATCCATGCAACAGCAATTCACTGGCTAATGCTTCCAGCATATAACTCTCGGTCAGCATCCCTTTTTTATGATAGCTCTCCTGCAGGCAGTCCAATCCCTTTCCCAGGGTCATGACAACACCCTCATAAACTGCATCTGTTTTTTCTCCACAATCCCATGTCCACGGGGCACATACTTCCCAAAAAGCCTCGCTACGCATTACGGGCAGCATTTCCCCTGCGACGGCCTGCAGTTCACTTAAGTTTATTTCTTCATAATGAAATTTTTCGCACACCTTTTTTATGAATTTTATGTCCAAAAAGCTGTCCAATAATTCCGGAAAAAAAGCCTGCATACTCTCCCTCCCACATATCTGACCAGCCGTGTCAGAATTCAATCCCTTCCCTTGCCGCTATCCCCTTTTCGTAGGGATGGCGCACACATTCCATTTGAGTAATATAGTCCGCTGCATTTTTCAGGAAATCCTTTGCATCCCGTCCGGTAATCACAATCTCTACCTTTCCGGCACCGCCTTCTTTTCCCATTTCCAGCAATGCTTCAAGCTTATCCCTATCCAGCAGTCCCCATTTCACAGGATAAGTCAGTTCATCCATAATCACCATACAGCACGCCCCGCTCCCCGCTTTTTCCAGAAGCCTGTCCAAAATGCTGTTGTGGACTTCGGTGAGTTCCTCCTTGTCAGCCTCTGACATAGAAGCATAAAAGCCGTAATTTTTCCTGCTTCGGAGAATTTCCACATTAGGCAGACTCTCCAGTACATGGAGCTCCCCTGTGTCGTTTCCTTTCATGAACTGCGAAAAACACACGGAATATCCCCTTCCCGCAGCCCGTATACAGAGACCGATGGCGGCAGTAGTCTTTCCTTTTCCTTCACCTGTGTACAAATGTATCATATTCCCTCCTGTTATTCCATGGTATACAAAAGCGCGTTGCAGATAGCCGCCGCCACATTGCTCCCGCCTTTTCGTCCCCTGGCTACAATACAGGGCACATTACACTGCAAAATCAATTCCTTCGCCTGCACAACATTCACGAAACCTACAGGTACACCAATGATTCCCTTAGGGGTTATTTTACCCTGTTCCATCAATTCATGCAAGCGTATCAGTGCCGTAGGCGCATTTCCCACAGCAAAAACAATATTTTGTGAAAGTCCTGCTGCTTTATCCATACTGGCGGCTGCCCGGGTTGTTCCATTCTTTGCCGCTGACTGCGCCACATCCTCATCCCCCATAAAACAATATACCTTCCCTCCATACTTTTCCAATGTCCTCTTGCTGATACCTGCCTTCGCCATCTGGGTATCCGTAACAATACATGCCCCATCCCGCAATGCCTCCTGCAGCCTTTGCACTGCATTTTCAGAAAAGCAGAGCGTATCCAGATACTCAAAATCAGCCGTTGTGTGGATCACACGCTTGATGATAGGAGCCTGGACGGGATCTAATTGGACATCCCCCAATTCCTCCGTAATAATTTCAAAACTGCGCTTTTCGATTTCCTGTGGCAAAACTGTTTCAAACTGCATATTCCCATTCTCCTTAATTTAGTTACCGACTACAACAATTTCCCGGCTCTCACAATCCCATAATACGATATACTGCATCCATATCTAAATTCCTGCGCAATGTATCTGCCAGCCTGTCAAATTGCTCCTCCTGATAAGTTTCCATGGAAAATCCTTCCAATACTTCTCTGACAATCCCTTTTCGGCTGCAAAGTATCTGTATCAAAGCATTTCTGAAATCCTCTTCATCAAAGAGCCCATGAAGGTAAGTTCCAAATACATTCCCCTTGCAGCATCCGTCAAGTCCATCCGACAGCTGAAGCAGGGAGGATGCTGGTGACCGTACCTCGCCTGTCTCTTCGCTTTCCGAATCCCGAAACTGTCCTAAATCCAGCCATGACCTTCCCATATGTAGTTCATACCCGCTCACTGTTTTCCCCGAGAGGTTCTGAAATATCCCTGACAGCTGTGTCACTACTCCCGCATTCTGTTTTCTCATTTTCTCCGGCTCATAATGAGTGACAATGGGAAGCAGCCCCATACCCTGTATCTGCCCGCCGCCTTCCATACCACAGGCATCCACAATCTGCATTCCAAGTATCTGATAACCACCGCAGATGCCAATCACAGGCGTGCCTTCTCCTGCCAGCCTTTTTACAGCCGCCTCAAGGCCACTGGCACGAAACCATTTCAAGTCGCTGATCGTATTTTTCGTACCTGGAATACAGATCAAGTCGGGATGCTGCAATTCGCTTGTCCTCTCCACATATCTCACAGACACATCCGCTTCTGCACCCAGCGCCTGAAAGTCAGTAAAATTAGATATCTTAGGTAGTCTTATGACCGCAACATCAATGCATCCTCTCACAGTCTTCTGTTCCAGACTTTCTGCCAGTGAGTCCTCCTCCTCAATATCCACATCCATATAGGGAACCACCCCAAGAATTTCTTTCCCGCATTTTTCAGTGATCATGGCAAGCCCTGGGTCAAGTATCCGTTTATCCCCCCGGAATTTATTGATAATAAGCCCTTTGATGCGTTCCTGTTCGTGTTTCTCCAGCAACATCACCGTACCAATCAGTTGGGCAAACACTCCTCCCTTGTCAATATCTCCAACCAACAGCACAGGGGCATCGGCTATTTCCGCCATTCCCATGTTCACGATATCATCTGCCTTCAGGTTGATTTCCGCCGGACTCCCGGCTCCCTCTATCACCACAATATCATATTGGGACGCCAGTTTCTCATAGGCATTTTTGATCATGGGAATATACTCCCGCTTTTTCTTGAAATAGTCCATGGCTCGCATATTTCCCATAACTTCTCCGTTCACAATCACCTGTGAACCCATATCTGTGGTAGGTTTGAGTAAAATCGGGTTCATGCATACCATTGGCTCTATACCACAGGCGTTGGCCTGTACCACCTGGGCTCTGCCCATTTCAAGATTTTCTTTTGTTATATAGGAATTGAGTGCCATGTTCTGGGATTTGAATGGAGCCACCCTGTAACCATCCTGCTTGAAAATACGACATAACCCCGCCGCAATCAGACTTTTCCCAACATTGGACATCGTTCCCTGTACCATAATCGGTTTCGTCATTTTTCCTCCTGTTTTACCGCAAACGGCGCATGCAATCCAAAAGAATCCTATTCTCCTCATGCGTCCTAACCGCGATCCTGAAATATCCTGTCGAACTGCCTTGCTTTGACTTAAGCCCCCGATAATCCCTGCAATTCCTGATAAGAAAGCCCTGATCCAACATCTTGGCATACAGATCTAACTGGCTTCGCATGAGAATAAAGTTTGCCTCTGACGGATAGATTTTGTCCACAACTCCTGGTGGCATGTCCGCAAGTTCTCTGCATAAAAACTCCCGCTCATCCTTTACAAGTTTTACCGTCTGTTCCACAAAACCCTGCGCTTTTAATGCCCGTATGCCTGCCATCTGCGCTGGGATAGATGTGTTCCATGGCTGCAGACACCGCCTGATCCCAGACAATACTCTTTTGTCTGCTGTCATCGCATATCCCAGCCGCAGTCCCGGCATACCATATATTTTAGTAAATGCTCTCAGTATAACCAAATGAGGGAAAGTTTTCAGGCTGTGTTTCAATGTCAGCTCCCCCTCCCTCTCTGTGAAAGGAAGAAAACATTCATCCGCACAAAGCCATGTACCTGTTTTTTCACATTTCTCAGCTATCTGCAGCAGTAATTCTTTATTGATAGATACTCCGGTAGGATTATTGGGATTGCACAAAATAACAAGATCCGTGAATTCCTGAATAGTCTCTAAAAAAGTTTCCTCCAAACAAAAGTCCTCTTTCTCCTGCATTTCCCAAAAATCACATCTTCCTCCGAATGCAGCCACGGCAGCTTCATACTCGCCAAATGCCGGAACCGGAATCAGAACCCTCCCTGGATGCAGATAGAATATAAGGGCGTATAAAAGTTCTGCAGCGCCATTGCCCAAGATAATCTGTTCTTCCCTGACTCCCTCTGCCTCTGCAATGGCCCGACAAAGTTCCTCACCTCTAAAGTCCGGGTATTGCGTACAGAGCTCCACTCCTCTTTTTGCTGCCTCCACACAGCCCGGCGGCATCCCAAAAGGATTGATATTGACCGAAAAATCATATTGAACCGCATTGCGATAAATGTCACCTCCATGAAGATAATCCATAAATGCTCCCCTCTATCAATATCCCTGCTAAAAAGGCAATCCCGGATGTCACATACAGAAGCCTGTTGGCCCTGACAATATCCTCTGCCTCCACTTCCCTTACAGCATCACCTATCACAGGCTTCTTGTGCAGGACTCCCAAGTACCATGCATCCCCGGCAAGCTCCACTCCTAATGCCCCTGCACAGACGGCTTCTGTCTGGGCTGAATTAGGACTGGCATGACAATACCTGTCCCTCTTGAAAACAAATGCTGCCCTCCTGCCATCCATCCCCAACAGAAAAGCTGCCATGATCATACACAGCGCCGCGACCCTTGCCGGGACAAAATTACAGACATCGTCCAACCTGGCAGCGAACCTTCCCAAATACAGATATCTGTCATTGCGGTAGCCTATCATGGAATCCATTGTGTTCACAGCCTTGTATGCCACTCCCCCGTAAACTCCAAACACAAACAGATACAACAATGGGGCAATCACTCCATCCGATGTATTTTCCGCCACTGTTTCCACAGCAGCCTTTGTAATGCCCTCCGCCGTCAAATGCCCGGTATCTCTTCCTACAATCATGGAGACTGCACTCCTGGCAGCTTCCACATCCCCGTTCTTCAGAGCATAACAGACTTTCATGCTCTCCACCTTCAAGGACTTCATCGCCAGCACCTGGTAACAGATAATGCATTCCAAAACAATCCGAAATGCCGGATGCAGCATTCCTGCCAAAGTAAGCAGCCCGAAGGTCACTGCCAGCGTTGAAGTCAATACCACAAGCACAAGCAATATTCCTGCCGCTTTCTTTTTTCCAATATCAGCTTCTTTTTCCGAACAGATTCCAAACAGTCTGCGCAGCCCCCGTTCCGTCCACTCGATTATTTTTCCAATGCCGCGCACCGGATGCCACAGCCAGTGTGGATCACCAAAAATCAGATCCAGTATGCACCCTGCGCAGATGATCAAAATACGTTCTTTCAACCTAATACTCCTTGTGTACTATGTATCAATCAAAATTTCTCCTCTTAATATTCAAAAACTCATTTAGCCCTATAATATGATCCAGCAACAGCTTTCCTGCCCCTTCATCATAAGACACTTCGGCAACGTAGCCGCTTCCATTTTCTGTCTGCCACTCAAAGTAACTTTTATGAGGATGAGAAAAGCGATCCAATATTGCCATGATTGTTCCCCCATGAACGATAAAAGCGATGCTGCCATCCGACTTCCGTTCCCATTCAATGTCAACCACTCTGCAAAATTCATCAGCACATCTGTCCTGAAATTCACCCATAGTCTCCCCGCCCGGAAAACCGCATGTACCACCGGAATCAATGAATCGCTGATAATCAGGATTACCGTTTAATTCCCCGTAATTCCTGTATTCAAACTCCCCAAAATCACATTCCCTGAATGCATCCACCTCTATCTGCGCCTTTTCGGGAAACAGAATCTGCGCGGTCTCACGGCATCTCAGCATGGGGCTTACATACAAGACATCCGGACTAAGGACGGATGTCAAGATCAGCCTTTTTTCAAAAAGTTTTTCTCTTGCTTCTGCCAATAGCGGCTCATCCGTTTTGCCTACATATCTGCCTTCTCTGTTTCCCTTTGTCTGCCCATGCCGGATAAAGTACACTTTCATACACATGTCCTCTGTTATGGTTTTATATTTTTTCCAATACCACATATGACTCGGATGACCTGTTCGGCCTGCCCCGCAAGATATCCTCCTACCCTGCCCACCTGCTCCCTGTAAGCGCGTTCAAAGGCATCCACCGGCACCAGCCCGCTTCCTACCTCATCACAGATAATGACCAGCTTATCTTCTGACAGCAGCAGCCTTTTCGCCTCCTCAAGAGGTTCTTTTCCCTCTATCATCTGAAGCCTGATTTCTTCGTGATAGTGATTGATGATTTTATGGGTATCCGAAAAATTCTTCTCTGCAAAAGATGTTTTTCCCTGATATGCTCCACCTATTATAAATATCATTTTTGTCTCCTATTTAAAGTCGCTGCGTGACGGCACTAGGGAATGAATACGTCATAATTTTGCGACTAATACAATCCCCACCAGAACCGCCAGTTCACAGACCTGCAAAAAATATCCCGCCAGATCCCCTGTGATACCCCCAAAGTTTTTATAGGCCATGTGTCGATACCATCCAAAACAGCAGGCCCCCACTGCCAGACTGACCAGACCATACAGGGGACAGACTGCGCTCATTACTGCCCCGCAGGCTGCAAGTTCCAAAATAAGAATCCATCTCACCAAACCGGAAGATGCATTTGCACTGGCTGCTGCCATACCTTCCATTTTTGCTTTCCTGAATGTCACCACAGACAGCGCACTCAAAATTCTGGAAAAAATATAACCCATAGCAACACTAAAAATCTCCCCTGCTCCCACCTCGCTCCAAAAGGCCGCCGACAAAAGCAGATAAACAATGCCATAAATACATGCAAATGCCCCCATATGGGGATCTTTCAGAATCTGCAATTTTTCTTCCATACTTTTCCAGGAACTTTTTGCATCGATGGTATCCAGATAGCCATCCATATGAATGCCCCCTGTCACCAATATGGGAACCACCGCCAGCACCAGCGCCCGGGAAATCCCGCCAAACTTAAGCGCTCCCAATCCAAAATATACACCTGCGCTGCACATGCCCAGCACTACCCCTACCAGGGGAAAAAAACACATACTGTACTTCATCCCCTGCTCGTCCCACTCACATCCGGGCATGGGGATTCTGGAATACATGGAAAACGCTATGATCAGAGACCGCATAACAACTCCTCCCCCTTATGTATGACGGGAATGGTAAATACAGCTTCTGTCACTGCAGCCGCCTGCGCCGCCAGCATCGCATTCACCTTCCCTAAAAGCGCCCTGTATTTTTCCGATTCAGGGTCACATCGCACCCCATCCGAAAAAACCTCATTTGTTACCACCACCAGCTCTCCAGCCTGCCTGGCCAGTTCCAGTAAAGGTTTCATCACAATCTCTTCCAGCTGTTTTTCCGCCTTGTCTCCCCTGTCTTTGATACCGCCCTCTGGCAGATACATTTCATTGGCAAGCAGATTAGACATACATTCCAACAACAACACATCTTTTCTGCCCGCCCTGACACGTGAGATATCACAATAGCATTCGATGGTGGAAAAACCTTTATCCCTGCGCATCATACGGTGCCTGGCAATCCGATCATCGCATTCTTTGTCATAGGAATACATGGTAGCCACATAGTACAACCTGCCCGCCTCCGAACCCAGTCTTTCCCTGAGATGCACTGCCAGATTCTCCGCATATTCCGACTTACCGCTTCCGCTTCCTCCCGTCACCAAATACAACATACAGACAGATACCTCCTCATTTTTATGGAATCCTTTCATAGGCTTCTATATCATAGTCTTCAAAGTTTCCCATACGGGCATAGACCTCCACTGCCATGTCCAGCAACGGAAAGAGCGCTACAGCACCGGTGCCCTCGCCCAGGTGCATCCTTCCGTGGAGAATCGCCTCCACCCCAAGGGCTTTCAGCGCCAGCTGTCCCGTAGGTTCCTCGGATACATGGGATGCCAGCAAGAAGTCCGGCACTCTTGTGTCCAGCTTCGATGCAACAAGCGCCGCCACCGCCGAGATGGCTCCGTCTACCACAATGGGAATGCCATACCGCACCCCACCCAGGAAAACCCCTGACATCATGGCAATCTCAAAACCGCCTGCCTCCGCCAGAAGTTCCAAGGGATCTTTCAACCCTTTCTGTACCGCCCGCTCACAGGCAAGTCTTACCGCCTCCAGTTTTTTCCGAAGTCCCTCCTCGTTAAGCCCTGCGCCCCGTCCGGTAACTGTCTCTGGCCCCTCCCCCAAAAACAAGGCTGCAAGCGCGCTGGTTGGTGTAGTATTGCCTATCCCCATCTCTCCGGTGGCAATGATGGTATATCCCTTTTCTTTCAGTTCTCCTACCAATTCCTGTCCGACCTGCAGCGCTTTCCGGCACTGCTCTACAGTCATTGCCGCTTCTCTGGCGATGTTTCCGCAGCCTTCTCCCAATTTTCTATCCACCACTATGCCGGGCATCAGCGTTTTCTCAGGATAGTCAATCCCCCTGATCCCCGCATCAATGGTATACACATCCACCCCCGCACATTTCGCCATGATATTCACTGTGGAACGGTTCTTCGCAAGATTGTCGGCAACTATTCGGGTCACCTCGCTGCCGCACTGGGTCACGCCCTCCGCCACCACGCCATGGTCACCGCAGAGTACCAACAGGGCACGTTTTTTGATATTTGGGGGAGCCGGATTGGCGGCTATTCTGCACAATTTTGCCACATAGCTTTCCAACAGACCAAGCCCGTCAATGGGCTTGGCAATGCCGTCCCAGTGTTCCTGCGCCTGGCGCTGTGCCTGATATCGCAGGCAGCACTGCATAAAGCCAAAAACTGCCTGGGGATTGCTATAGTAATACAAGTGCGGAAAGCCGGCAGCCATATGGGCCGTGTGTACCATGCAGGAATAGGGCTTCCCGCCCACAGGTTTTGCCGCCATACAATCCGACCCATTTTCTGTGGAGTCCCAATAATGAAACTCATGCCCCTTTATAAGCTGTCCTGCATCCCCCAGAATGCCCGGTGAACAGGTCTCAACTTGAATATATCCAAACCGACACAGCCTGCCGGTAGGGAATCCCTTTCCCGGCAGGACTCCTGCCATTGAAAAGCTTTCTGACGTGGTCTGATTCTCCAGCACAGCTTGATGTCCTGCTGTCTCCAACATTTGCTGCAGATAAAGGAACCCACCACATTCTGCCAAACACGGAATTCCTTTCTCACAAAGCGCCCTGACTGCTTCCCTTACTTCCCCTGTCTGTTCCAGTTCCCGGGCATAATTCTCAGGATATCCCCCGCCCAGGAGCAGTCCGTCCAGCTGCGGCGGAAGCTCCCTGTCATGGAGGGGCGAAAACTCCACCAACTCCGCTCCCATACGACAAAGCAGTTCCAGATTCTCCGTATAATAAAACGAAAAGGCTTCATCCCTTGCCACACCGATACGCACCTTTCCCGGCAAGACGGGAATAACAGGGCCGCTCCTTTTGATTTGCGGCGCTTTTGCACCAATGGCAAGCAGCATATCCAGATCCACATTCTTGTCCATCTCTTCCGCCACCCTGTCCAACCA
>JAIDDH010000002.1 GCA_029055435.1 Acetatifactor sp. | reverse complement strand
CGCCCCACAAGCAGGACTCCTGTGATGATACCCCCCGCCACAGGAATCGCTCTGTGCCTGTCCCACGCCCGGGCAGACACAAAAGAGCACAAAAGGAAGGCAAACTCCAGCCCCCCCAACGAAATATGTAAAATCGGACACAGACATACCAACGTAGCTGCCGACAGATATAACATTCCATAGGCTCTGGTCCAGAGCAGCGCCCACAACGCAAGACAGAGCACCAGAGAGCGCGCATCCACTCTGGCTCCCCCGTACCATAAGCTGACTAACTCCCGCACAATCCCATAAGAGCCCAGGACTCCGCTCAAATAGGGCACCAGCCGTCTCGCATTCCACTTTATATTCTGTTTTACATCTCTCTTTATATCCTGCATTCCATCCTGCATTGTGCTCTGGGTCATGGAATCACCACCTTCTGCTCTGCAATCTCCCGTCTATATCTCTGCAGAGAGAACTGTTTCAGCACAAGCTCCTCCGCCCCTCCGAAGGAGAGACGCAGCTGCAAATCAAACTGTAGCATACCAGTCCCTACCCGGACAATTCTCTCCTCGCGATAAGTCTTCTCATCAATCTGATCTGCAGGTATGAAACCGGCTTCATATAGCTGAGGCAAAACTTCATGATATTGCTCCGCCTCGACGATGCGCCGAACCTCCCAGCGTTTCTCCTGCCAGTCAAACCAGTGGAGATAAACACTGTCATATTTTTCCATAAGTCCCATAAACAGAGCCAGAAAGATTTCGTAAAAAGCATCCTTCCCCTCTGCGTCCAGAGGCTTTCTCTGCACCAAATCCAAAAACAGGCCTATTCTGTGCTCATCGCCCCTGCTATACTCCTTCACCCAGAGTTCCTCGCTTCTGGCGCTGAGCTTCCAATGAATATTTTTGACCGAATCCCCCGCCTGATATTCCCGGTACTGCTGCACCTCCCACACTTCATTTCCCACAGCGGGAGCAGGTTCCTGATCGGAGCCGAAAGCCTGCAGCGTCTCCCCCTGGGCAGACTCCACCTGAAGAACATTCTCCGGAGGAAATACCGGAATGCGCAAAACAGGCTTTCTCCCTTTAAAACTTACTCTTATATGAAGCAGCCGCAAGGGGTCCCACACGCGCAGACGCTGCAGCCTCAATTCCACAAACCCACAGTGCGCCGCGGAAATCTCAAATTCTACCTGCGTCTCTCCCTGTTCTTCCACCTGACCGGAAAGTTTTCTCCGGTTCTTCTGTCCATCCTGTGCCCAGAAGATTCCGGCATCCCAGCGCCAGACAGGCCACCTCCCGCGGTTAGTAACTTTCAGCCTGCAGGGCAGTACACACTCCCGCTGCATTCCGTTTTTATCAGGCAGAATGACACCGTATATTTTTCTCCGAAGGAAAAATATCGACACCCACATGACCAGAAACAACGCAAACTCTATGAAACCTGCAAACAGTCCCTCCGGAGCGTGGTAGATGCCCGCGACATACAGCGTGGCAATGGCCGCTGCCAATAAAAATACTCCTCTCATGCCAAACCTCTATTCAAACCTCTATTTTTTTCCCATGTCCGGTTTCTTCACCTGTTCCAGAATCTCCCGTATCACCTGTTCTCTCCGCGCCCCCTCCATGCGGGCCGACACATTCAAAAACACCCTGTGCTCCGCCACATAGGGAAACTGCTGTGCCACCTCCATGGGCGACACATAGGAATTGCCCGCAAGCCATGCCGCCGCCTTTGCCATTTTCACCAAAGCGATCGTGCCTCTGGGACTCATGCCCTGCTCTATATATGGATGCTTCCTGCTCCGGTCCGCCAATTCCACGATATAGCGGTACACCTCGTCCCGGATAAATATTGCGTCCACTTCCCGCTGCATTTCCAGAAAGCTCTGCCTGTCCGTCACCGCCTCCACTTGCGTGGCAAGATTGTTCCAGCCTCCCGCCTTCGCCATGAGCACCTCGCTCTCAAAGTCGGGGTAACCCATGGACATGGAAATCATAAACCTGTCCATCTGCGCCGGAGGCAGCGGCTGCGTCCCCGCAGCTCCCAGTGGATTCTGCGTGGCAATTACCAAAAAGGGCGGCGTCAGCGCTCTCGTGACCCCCTCCACCGTCACCTGCTGCTCCTGCATGGCCTCCAGCAGCGCCGACTGTGTCTTGGGCGTAGTGCGATTGATCTCATCCGCCAAAAGCAGATTGCAGAACACCGCTCCCTTCTGATACTCAAACTCTCCCGTGTCCTTCCGATAGACGGAAAATCCCGTGAGATCCGAGGGCATGACATCCGGCGTAAACTGCACTCTCTTCCATTCCAGCCCCATTGTTTTGGCAAACAAAAGCGCCATCGTCGTCTTCCCCACCCCGGGAATGTCCTCCAACAAAATATTTCCTCCGGCCAAAAAGGCAGCCATTGTTTCCATGACCGCCTTCTCCTTGCCCAGAATATAGCGGTTCACCTGCTCCATCACCGCCATCGCCTGTTCTCTGTAATCTTTCACCTGTAACCTCCCGCATGAATAAAGCTGTCTACACTGTATTGTTTATTATAACATAGTACTCCCTCCATGTCACGCCTACATACGCCTGAAAAACGTGTATTTCATATAAGCTCTTTTTATCCTATTTTATATAATTAACCCCAAGAATGGCAATTCCCAAAACGGCAAGAACCACTCCGGTGGCCCTGTTCAGAGT
>JAIDDH010000019.1 GCA_029055435.1 Acetatifactor sp. | reverse complement strand
ATATATTATATTATAGCATTTGCGGACACACTATCCAGAACATTTGTTTATTGGATGATTGAAGGATTTTATTACAAATAAAGAAAAAGAGTCCACACAATATGATTTTTACATCCGCCCACGACTATTATGGGAATATACAGGCATAATATATAGTAAACAAGACCAGCAAATTATACGGACAAGTGATTATGTGACTTGTCCTTTTCTTTTTAGTATGCTAGAATACTTTAAGTATTTAATGGTAAAATTTGTTTGGTTAGTTATAGTATGTTGTCAGAAAGACGCATTACAAGACGCATTTTTGAGAAAAATGCTGTAAAATCAACAGAAAATAGGTGATACTAAATAAATGTTACTATTAGAAGGGAAATGGGACGAGATATTGACGGCGGATGCGGACAGCTCAGACGCAAAGAACTGACGCAGGAGAGTGCTGCAGTCTCACCCATTCGGGAGGAATAGACGTGCTCAAGACATTTTCCATCACCGATATTGGCAGGAAGAGAAAAGTAAATCAGGATTATGTATACACCTCAGAAACGTCTGTGGGCAGTCTGCCAAATCTGTTTATTGTGGCGGACGGCATGGGAGGACATAACGCGGGTGATTATGCGTCCAAGTTGACGGTGGAGACCATGATTTCGGAGATCGGGGCTTCCTTTGAGAAGAACCCGGTGAAGATTTTCGGTAAGGCCATCACCGCAGCCAACGAGCTTATCCGAGAGAAGGCTTCTCAGATGCCGGATATGGATGGCATGGGTACCACGGTGGTAGCCGCCACCTGTTTCGGGAAATATCTTCAGGTGGCAAATGTGGGGGACAGCCGTCTCTATGTGGTGGGAAGGGAAATCCGCCAGATTACCAAAGATCATTCGCTGGTAGAGGAAATGGTGCGCATGGGAACAATTTCCCCTGCGGAGGCCAGAAATCATCCTGACAAGAATATTATCACCAGAGCAGTGGGAGCCAGCGAGTCGGTGGAACCGGATTATTTCACAGTGGAGCTTGCGGAGGGCGATCTGGTGCTTTTATGTACCGACGGCTTGACTAATATGCTGGAGGATGAGGAAATCCGCATGATTCTTGGCGGAGCGAGAGATATTGTGGAGAAGGCCGAGGCTCTTGTGGCTGCCGCCAATGCAAACGGCGGCAAGGACAATATCTCGGTGGTATTGATTGAGCAGGATGCTAAATAGATGTCAGATAGACGTCAATCTGAGAAAAGGAAAGCGGTATGATTAAAATAGGTATGATGATCGGTGACCGGTATGAGATACTGGAAAAAATCGGCACCGGAGGTATGTCGGATGTATATAAGGCGAAATGTCACAAGCTGAATCGTTTTGTGGCGGTGAAAGTGCTCAAGCAGGAGTTTTCCGAGAATGCAAACTTTGTGTCAAAGTTTCAGACGGAGGCTCAGGCGGCGGCAGGTCTTGCACATCCCAATATTGTCAATGTGTATGACGTGGGTGAGGAAAACGGGATCCACTATATTGTCATGGAGCTTGTGGAGGGCATCACCCTCAAAAAATATATCGAGAAGAAGGCCAGACTCTCCTACAAGGAGGCAGTGAGCATTGCCATTCAGGTGAGTATGGGCATTGAGGCGGCACACAATAATCATATCATTCACAGAGATATCAAACCGCAGAACATCATTATCTCCAAGGACGGCAAGGTGAAGGTGACGGACTTTGGCATCGCCAAGGCAGCTACCAGCAATACCATTACCTCCAATGTGATGGGGTCGGTACATTATACCTCCCCCGAGCAGGCCAGAGGCGGATACAGCGATGAGAAGAGCGATATCTACTCGCTGGGCGTGACCATGTTTGAGATGCTCACGGGACGGGTGCCTTTCAATGGGGAGACCACCGTCGCCATCGCTATCAAGCACATTCAGGAGGAACTGCCTTCGCCCAAGGAATATGTGCCGGAGATTCCGGCCAGCGTGGAGGACATTGTGCTGAAATGCTGTCAGAAGTCGCCCGACAGACGCTATCAGAACATGGGCGAGCTGATTGCGGATTTAAAACAGTCCCTGATGAATCCGGACGAGAATTTTGTCGTGTTTGCAGACCCTGATATGGAGGGAGGCACCCGGGCCATCAGCGAGAGAGATATGGAGCAGATCAAGAACCGCTCTGTCTACAATGAAGAGTATGTGTCCAGAGAGGATTCCATGCGTCTGCTTTCCGATACGGAAGCTATGTATGAGGGCGAGGAGGCGTACGGCGACGAAGAAGAGTATGATTATGATCCCAAGATGGAGCGGATCACTACTATTTTGGCGGTGGTGGCCGGTATCATCATCATTGTCATCATCATTATACTGGCCATTAAGCTTTTTGAAAACAATGGAGCCCCGGGCAGCGAGGGTCCTATTATCGGCGAGGAGAGCACAGAGGAGACGGATACCGTGGATATGCCAAATGTGAAGGGCATGAATCTGGAGGATGCCAGAAATACGCTGACTTCCATTGGGATTCTCACGGAGGTGGAATATCAGGAGTCCGATACCATTGATGAGGGCGTTGTGATCAGCACCAGTGTGAATGCCGGCGAAAAGGTGGAGACGGGCAGCACTGTCACTTTGTATGTGAGTGCCGGGAGCCAGGGTGTTGAGGTCTGGGAGGTCACCGGCTACACCTTTGAGGAAGCTTCCAATCGCCTGACCGGGCTTGGCTTCCTGGTAAATAAGGCCGAGGCATATTCTGATACCATAGAGAAGGGGCTCATCATCACACAGTCTCCCGTCGGGGGCACCAAAGCGCCCAAGGGCAGTGTCATTACGGTCACGGTGAGTCTGGGAAAAGAGGAGAAGAAGATTCGCATGCCCAATCTGATTGGACTGACTGAGGAGGACGGTACCTTTGAGGCCATAGAGCAGGGATTACAGATCGGCAGTGTGAGCTATGTATACAGCTCCGAGGTCGCAAAGGACCATATTTGCTATCAGAGCTACTCCCATGGGACGTATGTGGATGAGGGCACGGCTATTGATATCAAGGTGAGCATGGGCGCAGAGCAGGCCACCTACAGATGTAACGCCAGCATTACAGCACCCACTGTCACTGAGGCGCCGGATTATGTCGCCGGTACAGAAGTGAGTATTAAACTGGTGACAGACGATGGAGAGGTGTTATTGGATACCAGAACATCCAGTTTTCCCCGGGCAGCCAATTATTACGGCCTGAGCGCTTCGGGCGGCACGATTACCATGACATATAAGGTGACTACGGCGGGCACCACTACCACGGACCCCGCGACGGGAGATATTGTGCAGGTGCCGGGTACTACGGAGGAGAAGAGTTTCACCCGGAGAATTGAGTTTGTGCAGGAATAAAGTATGAGGGGAAAGATTATCAGAGGGATTGCCGGTTTTTATTATGTCCATGCGGAAGGGGCGGCAGGGACCGGCAGAGTGTACGAGTGTAAGGCAAAGGGCGTCTTTCGCAAAGATCACCGGAAACCGCTGGTGGGAGACAATGTGGAGCTTGATGCGCTGGATGAGGAAAAGGCTCTGGGCAATATCACCGCGATATTGCCCAGGCACAGTGAGCTTGTCCGTCCGGCGGTGGCCAATGTGGATCAGGCGATGGTGATTTTTTCTATTGTGAAGCCGCAGCCGAACTTTAATCTTCTGGATCGTTTTTTGATTATGATGGGGCAGCAGGGGCTTCCCGTCATAATTTGTTTCAATAAACGGGATATGGACGGGGAAGGAATCGGTGAGCGCTATCGGGAAATCTATGAGAGCTGCGGCTATCACACCTTTTTGGTCAGTGCCGGTCTTAATCAGGGGGTGGATGCGCTGCGCGCGCAGCTTGCGGGAAAAACCACTACAGTGGCGGGGCCCAGCGGCGTGGGCAAGTCCTCGCTGGTGAACCGGCTTCAGGACAAGACTCAGATGCAGACCGGCAGCATCAGTGAAAAGATTGACAGGGGCAGGCATACCACCCGCCATACAGAGCTGATTGCCATGGCGGATGATACTTATATACTGGATACGCCGGGATTCAGCTCGCTGGGGCTCTTTGCGCTTAAGAAGGAAGAGCTGGCAGCTTTTTATCCGGAGTTTGCCCAATATGAAAAGAACTGCAGATTTGCGGGCTGTGCGCATATGAGTGAGCCGGTGTGCGGCGTTCGGGATGCCGTGGAGAGCGGGGACATTCCCCGGATGAGATATGAAAATTATCGTCTGCTGTATGAGGAGTTGCGGGAGCAGAAACGATATTGACCGCGCAGCCGGTGAACGAAGCGAGGAAGTCATGTCGGATCAGAAATATTTTCAAAACGCACTGTCCAATTTCATCTTTGAGGCAGCAAGCGGCGGGGCAATCCGTCATCTGACCGATTTGGGATATACGGTCAGCGAGATAATGGAGCGGTTGGATGTGCCTACGCCGTATGAAAGGGTACAGAAGGCTGTCTGGCAGCGTCTGCTGGATACCGGGGTGCTGCTGTTGGAGGAGCCGGGAAGCGAAAACGGGCGGGAGAAAGTCACTTATGTGAGGGATTATGACCGATACGGGAAACCGAGTTTTCGGCGGGTAGTCACTCCCGTGGAACATTGCGGCGCAGAGAAGGGCGTGATATGGCGTGAATCTTGCCTGGACGGGGATGGTGACATTGCTGTCATTTTGAAACAAAAATGCATGGAAAACGGCGAGGAGTCTTCTTATGTTTCCTGTGATTTCGGATTGCGCTTATATGATAAGGCGGAGAGTTCTTTGTATCTCGACGTGATTTCGGAGAAAACGCATCGAGAGTACATTCAGGGACTGCCATGGGAGAGAAAACTGTGTTATCACCGACTGGATAAGAGGATGCGGGAAATCATTGCCGCACTGTACAAAGGCGGGGAATATCACGGGATTTGTTATTTTGGGAAGGTGGGGGAGAAGGTCCGGTTGTGAAAGTAAGCCCCCAAAACCAAGTCTAATGAAAAGCATATAAGATAGTCGGTTATCGAAAGACTTTCAGGGAAAGCGTATCGGTAACCGGCTTTTTTTATGCAAAGCTTATGCAAAACTTTCAGCGCAATATTTACAAATGGTCGGATTAGAAAGGAGCTTTTAATATTCTGCAATTTACTTTTAAGTATTGGTATGTTATACTACCTTAGATATTGAGGCTCTGTATTGAGAGTCAAAATGAAACTAGGAATCGTTATGTATGGGGGTGCTTCATGTAAATCCATACCCTAAAAAGTGCGAATTGTACCATGATGGTTGATATTCTATTTTGATTCTATTAGATTAAAATGGGCTGCTGTTGTGGTGACAGACGCTCAAAATACTTTTGGAGGAAGTGTATGAAGAAACATAAATTAACTTTTTTGGCAACCAGTATGTTAATAGGATTAATTCCCCTGTTTGTGGCAGCCGTCACAATATCCACCGTGGCGATTTATAAAGCAAAAAGCAATTTGGAAGAAAGAGTGTATTTACAATTACAGGCATGTGCCATATCGGTAAGGGAATATTTTGAATGGGATATCAATGAAGATATACTTCAAGTGGATGAGGTCAGTCTGGATTTTATTGACAGCCTTAAAGTTCAGGATGTCGATCTTACACTGTTTATTGAGGATGTAAGGTTTATTACATCTATCTATAATGAGAATGGAGAACGTAATATAGGGACAAAAGCTTCAGAGGGAATTTGGGATGCCGTGAAGCAGGGAAAGGATTATCGCACGAATGGAACTGTAATCGGGGGAAGAAAGTACTATGTGTATTATACTCCCGTTTGTAATGAAGACGGTGAAATTGTCGGAATGGCATTTGCGGGAATGCCGGAATCCCTTGTAAATAAAGATATAGTATCAAATACGAGTAGTATGGTGCTTGTTGCCGTATGTACTGCCGTTTTTTGTATTGTGATAATTGTATTGATAGGGCTGAGAATAAGAAAGTCGATTGTCGGGATAGCCGATTACACGCATGAGCTGTCAACAGGCAGTCTGGGCATCAGTACAAGCTGCACATCAAATATCAGAGAAATTGCAGCCCTGATAGATTCTACCGAAAATCTTCAGGATAATTTGAAAAGCATTATTTCCAAAGTTGATGATAAAACAGTACGGCTGACTCAGAATGTGAAAACAATTCATGATGGTATTCAGATTTCCAATGATGTGACCGAGGGCATTGTGAGAGCGGCAAATGAATTGTCGCAAGGCTCAATGCATATCGCGGAATCGGTTCAGAATACGGCAGCGTCCATGCATAATGTGGGAGAAAGCATTTCTTCCATTGCTGATAGTGCAGCGGCAACTGAGGCAGGGGCCCGGGAAATTGAAGTTATCAATAACGAGGCAAAGGATAATTTGTCCCGCTTAATCGATGCGAATAAAAATACGGTTACAATATCGGAAAATGTTGTGTCAGGTATCAATGAGGCAAATGCGGCAATTGAAAACATAAGTAAGGCGGCAGAGGCAATTAAAAATATTGCAGCTCAGACGAGTATGCTGTCTCTGAACGCTTCCATTGAAGCGGCAAGGGCAGGGGAAGCAGGAAGAGGCTTTTCTGTTGTTGCATCCTCCATACAAACATTAGCCGGGGAATCCGATAACTCAGCCAAGGAAATTCAAAATATTATTAATGAAATTATTTTGAAATCGCAAAACAATGTGCAACTTGCAAATCAGATTAAAGATGCCATTGATTCGGAGGGAGACGCACTGGGTACGGTGAGCGACAGTTTTGATAAAGTCAGTGATAAAATTCAAATCACGGTTGATACGATTCATAACATATCAACGGAAATCGATGCTCTGAATCATGATAAGGAAAAGGTACTTGACGAAATAAGCAGCCTGTCCTCCATATCTGAAGAAAATACGGCAAGCTGTGAGGAAACCACAGCCTCCATAGAAGAGTTGAGGAAAAATATTGAAATGATAAATATTCAGGCAACAGATACGGATAACATATCTGAAGAGCTGAAAGAGTCCGTCGCTTATTTTAAGTTGTGATTTTAAGGTTGATAAATACTAAGGTTGAGAACAATTTGATTTCTACATAATTCTTTATATCTTCATAAGGGTCTATAGGAAATTGGTACGTAAAAATTGAGCCTTAATGCCGATTGTTATAAGGATTGAATCTTACACTTATATGATTCAATCCTTATCTTGATTAAGTTGTTGTGTTTTAAGAAAATATAATTCCTAGGTGGTGGTAATATAAAATGAGTCAGTTGATCAAAATAGATGAGGAATATGCAGAGTGGATACAAAGCGTGGGAACAAGGTTTAAAAGTATGCAGGTAAAAGCTGCTACGAAAGTGAATCAGGAAATGTTGCGCTTTTATTTGTCTTTAGGAAAAGATATGGTTGAGATGCATGCGGAGAGCAGATGGGGAAGTAAATTCTACGACAGTCTGAGTAAAGATTTGGCTTCAGCGATGCCGGAGCAAAAGAGCTTTTCGCCAAGAAATCTTAGATATATGACTCAATTTTTTCAAATGTACAGTAAAATTTTGCCACAAGATGGAGCACAAATAGCTAATGGTGAAATTTCGCCACAACTTGTGGCAAAAATAGAAGCTGGTGAAACAGGTCTACAAGTTGTAGACGAATTATGTTCCATTCCATGGGGACATCACAGATATATTATTGACAAATGCAAAGGAAACATAGAGAAAGCGCTTTTTTATGTAAGAAAGACGATTGAAAACAATTGGTCAAGGGCAGTTTTGCTTAACTGGCTTGATACGGATTTGTATGAACGACAGGGAAAAGCAATTACAAATTTTAATAAACAGCTTCCCGTAGCACAGGGGGATTTAGCTAATGAATTGACAAAAGACCCCTATAACTTTGATTTCCTTACAATGACAGAGTGTTATAACGAGAAAGAATTGAAGGATGCTTTGACGGATAA
>JAIDDH010000018.1 GCA_029055435.1 Acetatifactor sp. | reverse complement strand
ATAGACTAGTCGTCGGTAGAGTAATATGTGTATAAGATACAGATCCAATAGAACAATATACATACATGATTTCATATCATGAAACATCACCGGGAGCTTATTATCATGCAGACAGAGTTGAGATTGGGGATGATTTTATAAGTTTTGGTATGGATAAAAAAAGTCATGGTCCAAAAGATAAAGCTGTTCCTGCAGTGATAGTGGGATTTATTCATACGGCAGCAATTCCAAAAGAATATATGAAGGAATGCGATTTTTCAGGTATGATGGTGGTTATTCCGGGAGAGGTTTCCCAAACGGTGCAGCCGGAGACGGAATCTGTGGAAGAGACGGCGGAGTCTGAGCCGGAGGTTTTTGAATTGGATGCGTATGAGATGGTTTTGGCAGATTGGATGCCTAAAGAACCGCAGGAAAAAGAGGCTGCGGGATTTGCCCTGCTTTATCTGGATGAGGATGATATTCCGGAATTGGCAGTCATCGCGGGATGGGCGCATCTTTCAGGAGTCAATATTTATACCTATGAGCAGGGGAAGGCTGTTTTTGTCGGGAAATATGGGCAGTACGGCGCAATGGGATACATGCAGAAAGAAGGGATTGTATTTGACGATTATGACCAGGGCGGCAATCTATATTCACGGGTGTATCAGATAGATAAAAGCAGCAGTACGCTGCTTTCAAGCTATGGCGTATACAATCAGTTTACGGAGCTGGAGGAATCTGAGGCTATCTACGAGGTGGACGGGCAGGAGGTGCCTTGGGAGCAGTATCAGGAGGAGAGTGAGCGTTGGAATGCTGACGGCATGAGGGTAATTAATTATGGGATGTGTGTGCCCGTGACGGAGGCGGATATCCGACAAAACCTGGAAGGGCAGCTTGAGACACTGATTTCGACACAGAAGGAGGTCTTACAACAGAGAGTGCTCGCGGAATCCGGTTTCACGGAGGATGCGATTTTAATGATGGATTATGACGATTATGACAGAGATGGGAAGTGCGAGGCATTTATGTTCTGTGGAGAAGTCCTTGCGAATCGATTCTATGAGGAGAAGGGCTATAATGGAGAACTTTGGTTTGTGGGAGAGAAGCAGTGTACGCTGCTTCGGGAGGGAACATACCGCATGATAGACGGAAGTATGACGCTTGGGCCGAATCAAAAATATCTGTATCTGTACAGTAATCGGGTTTTTACCGCCAATATCAGTGAACTATGGACGGTGATAGACGGAGAGCCTGTGGAGGACGAGTTGTCCGACCTCGGACAGATCGTATACCGGGGCGGAGACAGTTTTGAAATCTGGATTGACGGTTATGATCACTTTTATGAACCGAAGCATGATATGTGGAGAGGACACACCTATAGACCATATTTTTATGAATATAAGTGGAGTACGGGAAGACTTGAGCGGTATGAGGAGAAAGCGCTTTCTGACGAGGAATTGGCAGAGCTCTGCGGGTTTGACCTCGCGGCACAGGTCCGGGCGGAGGGCTATGAGATAACTAAGATTGTGCAGTGGGGAGGCCGCATAGTGACAGTGAATTATACGATTCCGCTTGACGAAAATGACCCGATTCCTGAAATTGTGTATGAAAATATTATTTGGGACTGCAGCGCGAAAGATTATTGGAGAAGCGAAGAACTAGGTGTCACTTCATGGCGGGATGCGGGGGTAGGAGGAAGCTTTTAGGAGCGGTTTCCCTGCTTATTGTAATTTGCCTGATGGCTGTGTATAATATGACCGTAGGGATAAATACATGAAATATACGAAAAGCGATTTAAAAAGACAATTGCAGGATATGGGACTTCAGGGAGATGAGACAATTCTGATTCATTCCTCCATGAAGGCAATCGGTTCAGTAGAGGGCGGCGCAGACGCAGTGCTTGACGCGCTGATGGAGTTTTTTCGGGACGGGCTGTTGCTGTTGCCCACGCATACGTGGAAAACGGTCCATGAGGAACAGCCGGTTTTTGACGTGAAGAGAGAGGCTGCCTGTGTGGGAATCCTGCCAAATCTTTTTATGAGGAGGGACGGCGTCATACGCTCGGCTCATCCCACCCACAGTATGGCGGGGTATGGCAGAGCTGCCAAAGCATATCTGGCAGGAGAGGAATTGTGCAATACGCCTTGTACTCCCGGGGGATGCTATGACCGGCTGAGGAGCGTGGCGGGGAAAATACTTTTAATCGGTGTAGGACATGAGAGAAATACTTATATACACAGTGTTGAGGAGGTACTGAATGTTCCGAACAGACTGTCGGCCGAACCTATGAAGCTGCAGGTTATTATGGCGGACGGTACCGTGCGGGACGTCTATATGAGAAAGCACTATAATCCGGACCAGCCTCATATCTCGGAGGATTTTGTGAAATTGACACAGGCATTTCTAGATTGCGGCGCCGCCGAAAATTTTCTGTTCGGATCGGCAGACTGTATTTTATGCGATGCCGGAAAGATATTTGAGGTGACAAGACATGTTTTGGCTCCCGACCCGGAGTGCCTGATTACCTGTAGAGAAATTGCCGAGGATAGGTGGAAATATTGACGAGGCAGCTTGAGGCTCCGTTTCGCCATGGGATTGGAAGGGAGAGAAGAGAATGGCATTTTGTATCATTACGGACTCTGCATCAGACATACCCCGGGAGGTTATCGAGGAATATGACCTGCATGTGATTCCCACGCCGGTGACATTGGACGGCGAGGATTATTTTGACGGCGCTACTTTGCAGCCGGATGAGTTTTATCAGATTCAAAGAGAAAACAAGGTGGATATCAAGACCTATCATATCAGCCAGTTTATGTTTTATGAGCATTTTAAGCCATATGCAAAGCGCGGTGACGAAGTGCTCTATATCTGCTTTTCCACGGGGATTGCAGGCACCTTTCAGGCGGCGAATCTCGCTAAGGAGGATGTGCTGGAAGAGTATCCGGATTTTCAGCTGACGATTATCGACTCAAAGTGTGCGTCTCTGGGATTTGGTCTGGTGGTGTATAAGCTTCTCCGCATGCAGAAAAACGGCGCGCCCAAAGAGTTGATCATTCAGGCTGCCGAGTATTTCTGTGCGCATATGGAGCATGTGGTTACCGTCAATACATTGGAGTATCTGGCGAGAGGCGGACGCCTGAGTAAGACCTCCGCGGCCGTGGGCGGCGTGCTGGATATCAAGCCAATCATCATCGTCAATGAGGCAGGGGCATTGGAGTCCGTTGAGAAGGTGCGCGGCATGAAAAAAACGATTAAGCGCTGTATTGAAATGGTGAGGGAGAAGGGCGCATCTCTGGAGAAGCAGATTGTGGGCGTGGTCTATGGAGCGGACCGCAGTGATGCCGAACCGATTCTCAAGGCATTGAGCGAGGAACTCCCGGTAAAAGAGGTTCTGCTTGGACAGGTGGGCTGCGCCATAGGAGCTCACACCGGCCCTGGCATCACGGGAATCGTGTTTGAGAATGCATTGGATGAACAGTTTGAAAAATACTTATGAGACGCAGATGGGAGCGGACATGACAAAAAAACAAAGAGCACTTGCAATCATAGAAAAGTTGAAGGAGGAATATCCGCAGTCGGACTGTACGCTGGATTATGATCAGGCGTGGAAGCTTCTGGTCAGTGTGCGTCTTGCGGCGCAATGCACGGATGCCAGAGTCAATGTGGTGGTGGAGGGACTGTATGAAAAGTTTCCCGATGTAAATGCTTTGGCGGAGGCTCCGGTGGAGGAGATCGAAAAGATTGTCCATCCATGCGGGCTGGGCAAAAGCAAGGCAAGGGATATCAGCGCCTGTATGAAGATGCTTCGGGATGAGTACGGCGGACGGGTGCCGGATACCATGGACGAGCTCTTAAAGCTGCCCGGGGTAGGGCGAAAGAGCGCCAATCTCATCATGGGCGATGTGTTTGGAAAACCGGCCATCGTCACAGACACTCACTGTATCCGTTTGGTAAACCGCATGGGGCTTGTGGACGGTATCAAGGAACCCGCGAAGGTGGAGAAGGAACTGTGGAAACTGATTCCGCCGGAGGAGGGAAGTGATTTCTGCCACAGGCTGGTGGATCACGGCCGGGCAGTGTGTACCGCGAGGACTAAGCCGTATTGTGATAAATGCTGTCTACAGGATATTTGTAAAAAGAAAATGTGAAATCATAATAAATTTTGTAACAGTTCAGCCTAAAATATTACGAATGCCAATCCAACAGTGTCGGCGGAAGAATACCGGGATGGTTTAGCAGGCGGGCTGCGGCTGGGTGTTTTCTAATAGTGCGGTTATAGTATTCTTCCACCTCGACACTGCCTGAATATAGTTCTCGTAATATTTCAGGCTGAACTGTTACTAAATTTCAAATAAACAGTATATAACAGTTGACAACAGATGCCAACTGTTATATACTGTTTATTGCGAGGCGGATGTAGCAGCGCATCCGCCTTTTTTATTCCGGAATTCCAGAGAGCACAGAGTGCAAATTTTTTAAGGAGGAAAAAATCATGGATGTGAGAGGTTCAGGTTTATGAAGATTATTATTAACAATTCTTCCATGGTGCCCATCTATGAGCAGCTTGTGGAACAGATCAAGGGAATGATCGTGCGCGGGGAGCTTGAGTCCGATACGGCGCTGCCCTCTGTGCGCATATTGTCAAAGGAATTAAAAGTCAGTGCCCTGACCGTGAAAAAGGCCTATGACGCGTTGGAAGAGGCGGGCCTGGTGAAAACCATACATGGAAAGGGAACTTTTGTGACCGAAGCCAACAGAAATCTGATGCATGAGGAGCAGATCAAAGAGGTGGAAAATTTGCTGGAGGATGCTCTGCGCAGAGGGCGGCTCTATGGGCTTACACCGGAGGAGCTGAGAGCAATATTTGAGATTCTGCTGGAAAAATAAGCGCCGAGCGACAGGTATCGGCTGCAAATGTAAAATGGAGGTATAGCATGCTTAAAATCGAGGGATTGCAAAAAACATACAGCAATTTTAATTTAAATTGTACTATGGAGGTGCCGCAGGGGAGAATCGTAGGACTGATCGGGCCAAACGGTGCAGGTAAGACAACCGTTTTCAAAGCGGCACTTGGGCTGATCAGACCGGAGGGCGGTCAGGCGGAGCTCTTTGGCATATCGACGGAGAAGCTTTCCGCCAGAGAGAGACAGCTCTGTGGCGTTGCGCTGTCTGATTCCGGCTTTTCCGGGTGGCTTTGCATCAAGGATATGGCTGCGATGATGGCAAAGCTTTATCCCGGATTTGACAGGCAGGGATTTCTGGAGAAATGCGAGAGATTTCATCTGCCGCTCAACAAGAAGCTCAAGGAATTTTCCACGGGTATGCAGGCGAAATTTAAGGTCATCTCAGCGATATCCCATGGAGCAAAGCTCCTGATTCTGGATGAGCCCACGGCCGGGCTGGATGTGATGGCCCGGGATGAAGTGCTGGCTCTGCTGCGAGAGTTTATGGAGGATGAGGAGCGGGCAATTTTAATCAGCTCCCATATTGCCACGGATCTGGAGAGTCTCTGTGACGAGGTATATATGATAAATGAGGGGCAGATTGTCTTTCACGAGGAGACCGACAGACTGCTGGGTCAGTACGCTGTCTTAAAAGTGGATCAGCAGCAGTATGACAATCTGGATAAAAAGTATCTTCTTCGCATTAAGCGGGAGCCTTACGGATATCAATGCCTGACTCATGAAAGACAGTTTTATTTGGATAATTATCCCGGCGTTGTGGTGGAGAAAAACGGTATTGATGAGTTGATCTATATGATGATAAAGGGGGAAAAGTTATGTTAGGTCTGATAATCAAGGATATTCGCCTGATTAAAAATCAGGGCATTGTGATGATATTGGCGTTCGTGGGCGTCATGGGCATTGTTATGGCCAATACCATGGACAGTCCCGGCGGCTTTGTGGCCTATGCCACTGTGATGGGAGTAATCTATGCTTTCAACACTATCAGCTATGACAATTATGAGAATGGCTATGCGTTCCTGTTTACGCTGCCGGTGAGCCGCAGGCTGTATGCGGCGGAGAAATATGTGCTGGCATTGCTGTTTTCCGGCGGAGCATGTCTGGTCTCCGGCGCAGTAGCTGAGGTCATCTGGGGCAGCGGCCCGGAATTTGCGACGCATTGCAGTATTTATCTGGTAACCTGGATTACATTGCTCTGGATGCCGATTGTGATGCTGCCTCTGCAGTTGAAATTCGGGGCGGAGAAGAGCAGAATAGTAACAATCATTGTATTTGGAATAGGTGCTGCGCTGGTATATCTGGCAGCAAGCTCGGAGGGGAAATTTGTCGAGAATGTTGCCGGATGGATGACGAGACTGAGTGAAACAGTGGGAGAAGGGGGAATGCTGGCATTTGCCGTTTTGATTACTGCGGCGGCCTTTGCCCTGTCCATGGGCATCAGCATGCACATCATGGAGAGGAAGGAATTCTGAGGAAAGGCAGGGAGGCAGCCTTCTGCATATGCTATACAAAGATGTAGTCTGCGCGGTCAGGGCGCAGACTGTGGAAAGTCATGGTGGTTTTATGCAGATTTATGTGGTTCAGCCGGGCGATACCGTGGATATCATCGCGGATCAGACAGGGGTATCTGCCTATCAGATTACACAGGACAATCAGATCACATATCCTTATGAGCTTGCCTTGGGGCAGGCTCTTTTGATTGCAGATGGGGAGAGGAATCCGTCCCGGAGTGTCAGTGTCAGCGGTTATGCCTATCCTTTTATCAGCGCGTGGGTGTTGGAGCAGACGCTGCCATATCTGTCGGAGCTTCCGATTTTTTCTTATGGATTTACAGATTATGGGGCATTGCTTGAGCCCTATTGGGATGACGAATGGATGATTGCGGCGGCACTGCAGCAGGGTGTGCAGCCGATTCTCACATTGACTCCCCTTGGGGAGGACGGGAATTTTAACAATAATCTGATCACTTCGGTAGTCAATAATCCCGCTTACACGGAAAATCTGATCCAGAATCTGTTGACGGTGATGGGGGAGAAGGGGTATCGGGGTGTGGATATCGATTTTGAATATATTCTGGCCTCCGACAGAGACGCTTTCACGGAATTCGTGCGAAGCGTGGCGGATGCCATGCGTGCAAACGGTTATCACACCTCCGTGGCGCTGGCGCCCAAGACTTCTGCGGATCAGCGGGGACTGCTCTATGAGGGCAAGGATTACAGGGCTTTGGGGGAGGTTGCGGATCATGTGCTTTTGATGACTTATGAGTGGGGTTATACTTACAGCCCGCCCATGGCGGTGGCTCCCATCAATCAGGTTCGTCGGGTGGTGGAGTATGCTCTGACAGAGATCCCCGCGGAGAAAATCGATCTGGGTATTCCAAACTATGGATATGACTGGCCGCTTCCCTATGAGCGGGGCGTGACGAAGGCCAGAACCATCGGCAATGTGGAGGCGGTGCGCATCGCTATCGCGCAGGGGGCTGCCATTGAGTTCGACGGGCTGACGCAGAGCCCGTATTTTAACTATGTGGATCAGGAGACGGGGGTGGAGCATGAGGTCTGGTTTGAGGATGTGCGCAGCATGCAGGCCAAGTTTGATTTGATCAAAGAATTCGGGCTGCGCGGCGGCGGTTACTGGCAGATTATGAAATGGTTCAAGGCAAACTGGCTGCTGCTTGCGGATAATTTTTATGTCTTTAAAGGATTGTAAATTTATGGTAAAATAAAGGTACATGCAAGGAGGAAGGCGAATGGTTATCTTTAAGACATTGCAGGGGTACAAGAAGGAATATGTGGTGAAGGATCTGCTGGCGGGAATCGTGATTGCGGCGGTGTCCATTCCCATTTCCATGGGATATGCGGAGGTGGCGGGCATTCCCGCCATATATGGACTGTACGGCTCGGTTTTTCCCATTCTGCTCTTTGCCCTCTTTTCGACTTCCAGACAGTTTATATTTGGAGTAGACGCCGCGCCGGCGGCCATCGTGGGAGCGGCGCTGTCCACCTGGGGCATTGCCGCGGGCTCTGAGGAGGCTTTGGTTTATGTGCCGATGACGGCTCTGTTTACGGGGCTTTGGCTGTTGTTATTTTATTTCCTGCGGGCGGGAAAGATGGTGGACTATATTTCCACGCCGGTGATGGGAGGTTTTATCAGCGGGATTGCCGTGACCATTATTCTGATGCAGGTGCCCAAGGTTTTGGGGAGCGGCTCCGGCTCAGGGGAACTTCCGGAATTGTTGAGGCATATTTATCACGCAGTGCTGCAGATTCATCCTTTGTCTGTATTGCTGGGAGTGGTGTCTCTGTTAGTTATTGTGGCTGCGGGAAAGCTTATCCCTAAGTTTCCCATGGCCATCGTGGTCATGGTATTCGGTGTGTTCTTAACCTGTGTGTGTCATGTGGATGCCTATGGCGTGAGGCTGTTGTCGCAGGTGGAGCCGGGGCTGCCGAAGCTGATCCTGCCTCAATTTGCGGAGGTTGATATCAGTCAGGTGATGGGGCGGAGTCTCATGGTGGCGCTGGTGGTCATGGCAGAGACCTTGCTCTCGGAGAATAATTTTGCCTTTCGGAATGGATATAAGATTGAGGATAACAGTGAGGTTCTGGCCTGTGCCGCCGGAAATATCGCGGCGGCTCTGGTGGGATGCTGTCCGACAAACGGCAGCATTTCCAGAACTTCCATGAATGATCAGTACGGGGGAAAAACGCAGGCCGTGTCCATTGTGGCGGCGGGTGCGATGGCGCTTCTTTTGTTATTCGGAACCGGATTTATCGGCTATCTGCCCGTGCCGGTCCTGACGGCTATTGTGATATCCGCTCTGATGAAGGTGGTGGAGTGGGACTTGGCAGAGCGGCTTTTTAAGGTGAGCAGACAGGAGTTTTATATTTTTGCGGCGGCCTTTGTGGGCGTGCTGATGCTGGGGACGATTTATGGCGTCATTATCGGCATAGTGCTCTCATTTGTGGCGGTGATTCTTAGGAAGTCCAATCCTGCCAGAACCTTTCTGGGAGTCATTCCGGGGAAGGACGGATTTTATGACAGGCGCAAGAACCGATATGCCTGTGAGATTCAGGGGGTGAAACTGTATCAGTTTGGCGAGAGTCTGTTTTTTGCCAATATCAAGGCCTTTCAGGAGGATATTGAGAATTGCATCGAGGAGGACACCCGGGCGGTGATTGTGGACATGGGGACGGTGGCCGGCATCGACATCACGGCGGCGGACAGGCTTGCGCTCATGGCGGACAGCTTTTCGGGGAGAGGAATCAGTTTTTATCTGACTGAGCATAAGGACAGCATAAATGAACAGATGAGAAAGTTAGGGATCGGGCGGCTCATAGAGGAGGGGCATGTGCGCAGAACCATCACGGCGGCGCTGCATGACGCAGGCGTCCCGGAACCCTATCCCTTGAAAAAATCGGATGCGGATGGTGAACAGAGACTGCACAGCCTCTCTGCGGAGACGGAGAATACTCTGGAGGAATTTGCATGGGCGTTTGGGGAAGAGGCGGTGAGCCGGATAGAGGAGCAGGTTCACACCATCATACGACAGATTCATCAGATGCCGGAGTTGGAAAAACTGGTGGAGGACGGTCTGGAGGGGCAGCCGGGTACCTGGAAGAGCCTGGGAGCCATTGATGAGGACGAACTGGTGCGCCGTCTGGAACTTCATATGGACGAGCTGCCGGAGGAGATGCTTACTCAAAAGAATATGCGACTTGTATGGAAGTTATTGGAGAACAGGAGAAATCAGATCAGAGAGCGGCTTCTGAGAGAAGACCCGGAGGAATTGGAGCGGTTGGAGGCCTATCGGAAAAAGCTGGAGAGAAGATTGGAGAAACAAAATCCCGAAGCGGCGAAACGGCTGCATGAATGGGAGGCCGAGGTCAGTGGCGGGAAGATTGGGCAGGCAGCGGATTAAGATATTGCCGATGGGCTGACGGCGCAGAAATGAAGATGCGGAGGTGGATATATGAGAATGTATGATATTATCATGAAAAAGCGAAACGGCGGCGAACTGTCCCGTGAGGAAATCGAGTTTTTTGTGGCGGGCTATACAAACGG
>JAIDDH010000017.1 GCA_029055435.1 Acetatifactor sp. | reverse complement strand
CTGCTGACACCCTGAGACCTGCTCTGCAGATTCTCAAGACGGCTCCCGGCGTGAAGCTGGTTTCCGCTTTCTTTGTGATGGATACCCAGTTCAAGGATCAGGGCGAGAACGGCGCGTTTATCTTTGCCGACTGCGGTCTGAATCAGGATCCCACGGCGGAGGAGCTTGCCGCCATCGCAGATTCTTCGTCCAGAAGCTTTAAAGCTCTGGTGGGTCCCAAGCCTGTGATTGCAATGCTCAGCCATTCCACGAGAGGCAGTGCAAAGCATGCGCTGGTGGACAAGGTGGTGGAGGCTACCCGTATCGCCCATGAGCAGTACCCGAATCTGGTACTGGACGGCGAGCTGCAGTTGGATGCTGCTCTGGTTCCTTCCGTAGCAAAGACTAAGGCTCCCGGCAGTCCTGTGGCCGGCAGCGCTAACATCCTGATTTTCCCTAATCTGGATGCGGGCAATATCGGCTACAAGCTGGTGCAGAGACTGGGCGGCGCGGAGGCTTACGGCCCCATGCTGCAGGGTATTGCAAAGCCCGTGAACGATCTGTCCCGCGGCTGTTCCTGGCAGGATATCGTGGGCGTTGTGGCTCTGACCGCAGTGCAGGCTCAGCTGGTATAATTTCCGACGGGCAAAGCAGCTGCTCAGAGCAGACCGGATTGTATTAAAAAAATAGAATTGAAGAAGGAAAGGATGGGATAAAAGCATCATGAATATTTTAGTTATCAACTGTGGAAGCTCTTCCCTGAAATATCAGGTTATCAACTCCGATACCGAGCAGTGTATCGCAAAGGGTCTCTGTGAGAGAATCGGCATCGACGGCAGCCAGATTACTTACGCGCCCGCAGGCGGCGACAAGGAAGTGACTGTGACACCCATGCCCGACCACACGGAGGCAATCCGTCTGGTGCTGGATGCCCTCACCAACGACAAGACCGGCGTTGTTAAGAGTCTGAACGAGATCGGCGCGGTGGGACATCGTGTTGTTCACGGCGGCGAGAAGTTTGCGGCTTCCACTCTGATCACTGACGAAGTGATGGCGGCAATTGAGGAGTGCAACGACCTTGCGCCCCTGCATAATCCCGCAAATATCATCGGTATCAACGCATGCAAGAAGCTGATGCCCGGCACTCCCATGGTAGCTGTGTTCGACACCGCTTTCCATCAGACCATGCCGGAGGAGGCTTATATGTACGGCCTTCCTTATGAGTATTATCAGAAATATAAAATCAGACGCTATGGCTTCCATGGCACCAGCCATTCCTATGTCTCCAAGCGCGCTGCGGAGGTACTGGGCAAAAAGTACGAGGATCTGAAGATTATCGTATGCCATCTGGGCAACGGAGCCAGCATCTCGGCTGTCAAGAACGGCAAGTGCGTAGACACCTCCATGGGTCTGACTCCCCTGGAAGGATTGATTATGGGTACCCGTTCCGGCGACATCGATCCCGCCATCATGGAGTTCCTGGCTCACAAGGAGAACAAGTCCATCGACGATATCATGGCTGTTCTGAACAAGAAGTCCGGTGTGCTGGGTCTGTCGGACAATCTGTCCTCCGATTTCCGCGATTTGGAGGAAGGACATAACAAAGGCAATGAGAATGCCACCAGAACCCTGAAGACCTATTGCTATCGTGTGGCAAAATACATCGGTTCCTATGTGGCTGCCATGAATGGCGTGGATGTCATCTGCTTTACCGCCGGAGTGGGCGAGAATGCCGCACTGGTCAGAAGCATGGTATGTGAGTATCTGGGCTATCTGGGAGTGAGCATCGATTCCGCCGCAAACAGCAAGCGTGGCGAAGATATCGCAATCTCCACACCCGACAGCAAGACTACCGTTATGGTGATTCCCACCAATGAGGAGCTTGCCATCGCAAGGGAGACTGTTCGTCTGGTATAGACGGATGAGAACCATATGACATAAAATATAGGTGAGGAGGACAGTCCCCGGCCATTGCCGTCATCCGGCAGTCCCGGGGACTGTTTGTGCATCATAGCTGCATCATTTTCTGTTTTTGTCGAAAAAGAATTGAGCTTGTAAAAATCCGATGTTATACTAGTGGGCGGGAGGAGTCTTTTCATGATAGGAACGGCCGGGAGTATACGCAGAAAAAAATCCATAGGGAGACGGCTGGGCAGCCTTGTGCTCACTGTTGTACTGTGCATGGCGGCATCCATGGCCCATGCGCCGGAAAAGGTGTTGGGAGCGGGGGAAGTCCTTGCGGCCTATCAGGCCTATGAGGAGCGTTTTGCTCAAATCAGTACTATAGAGGATATCACAAAACAGGGCTATGAGGTGGTGGAGAAGCATGTGTTCGACGTGCCGTTGGTGACCTTGATGCCGGCGCCGGAGGAGAGCACATCGAGCACATCGGTGGAGATGGTGCCCACGGAGGTCGTGCGTCCCAAGGCGCTGTATCGGATCGATGAGGAGGATGCGGTCTGGCTGCAGCAGGTTCCCACGGTGCGCTTTTTTTCTGCCATAGAAAAGGACTGCCATCGGGCGGCCGTTTTTCTGGCGGATCAGGAGGGAAACATCGTCTATAAGACCAATCGGCTGGAGTGCAATTATACGATTCTGGGAGAGCTGGAGCAGCCGATTTTTGATATGATATCTGTGGCGTTTCAGGATTTGAACGGCGACGGACTCATGGATATCATCCTGATTGCGGGATGTGTCAATGACACGGGAGCCTATGCGGGCAAGACATATAAGGTGGGCGAGGTGTTGTTTCAGGCGGATAAAAAGGAGGCGGAGCTGTCCTTCTATCGGGACTGGAGAGTCAATGACAAAATCAATCGCTTTGACATGAATAAGAGTGCCAAATCCATCCGTTGCTTTGTGCGGGATGGAATCTCCACGGAGTTCCTGTATACGGCTACCACTGAGAACGAGCTTTTGGAAAACGGATTCAGGATTATCAAGGAGCAGAGCTATTGGCGAAATTATGAGAAGCTGGGAAATCTGAAGGTGCTTCCGGGAGTATTTTCCATGGCAGATTACGATATCTTTATGATATATATGATCAACGAGGCGGGGGATATCGTGTGGAGCTTTCAGCCCATGGGAGACTATGACAATCTCTATTCGCTCAGGGGAATGAGCGGCAAGGACCTGGACGGAGACGGCATGAAGGATTTGTTGGTAGTGGCCCGCTACAGCATAGAGGGCGAAAAAGGAGAGCTGATCGTGGAGGGGCAGTACTCCATCTATTATCAGCGGACGGGCGGCTTTGACACAGATGTGGAGTTTGTGGAAAGCCATCCCTATCGGGACGATTGTACGGTGGAGGAACTGGTGCAGGAGATACGGGCCTACTGGGGCTGGCAGGTGACACTGGAGGAAGGGAAAGCTGAATAAAAATGATTAAGATTCTGATTGTGGACGACGAGAAACCGATCTGTGATTTGATAGATATCAATCTGACGGCTGCGGGATATCACTGCAAGGCAGTACAGGATGGCCTGCAGGCCATAGAGCTGATTGAGAAAGAAGATTTTGATCTGGTGCTTCTGGATATCATGCTGCCCGGAGCGGACGGCTATGACATCATGGAATATATCAGACCGTTAAAGGTGCCGGTTATTTTTATCACGGCCAAACACGAGGTGAAAGATCGTGTGAAAGGGCTACGGCTGGGGGCGGAGGATTATCTGGTGAAGCCCTTCGATGTGGTGGAATTGGTGGCGCGGGTGGAAGTGGTGCTGCGCCGGTTCAACAAGACCCAGCGGCTTCTGCAGGCCGGAGACGTGGTGGTGGATGTGGAGGCCAGAAAGGTCACCAGAGCCGGGAAACCGGTGGTGCTCACCAACAAGGAATACGGACTGTTGGTGCTGTTTATCCAGAATAAAAATGTGGCTCTGTTCAAGGAGACTTTGTATGAGAAGGTCTGGGGAGACGAGTATATCTCGGACAGCCGTACTCTGGAGCTGCATGTGCAGAGGCTCAGAAAGAAGATGGGCTGGGAGAACAATCTGGTAGCGGTATACAAGGTAGGCTATCGGCTGGAGGTTTAAGGGAGGCTGGGGTATAAGGATGAAGTTTTCCTATAAGATTTTACTTTGGACAATCATTATCATGGCGGCGGCTTTCGGCATCACCGGCTTTTTCTTTGTAAATTATGTGTTCAACACCTCAATGGAGCGTGAGGTGGGACAGGCCATGAACGAGAGCAGCATCTTACAGTTTGCCTTCGAGACGGCGGCGTTGAACATTCCCTCTAAGTACGATGTACTGCAGGATAACACCATCGAGCAGATCGGTGTCAATCTGGAGACGGGGGGCGCTGAGAGCGACAGATTGCTGCGGCTCTCCGACGAGAATCGTATGCCTCTCTACGCCAGCGACGGCTTTGTGGAGGATACGGACTTTCTGGGACAGATCGGTGAGAAGACTCGAATCTATCAGGTGATTCAGGAAGGGGAGCACTATTATGTGCAGACGGGTACAGTAATCAATGCGCTGGACCGCATTGTCTATCTGGAGACGTTGAAGGATGTGACGGATGTCTTTGCGGAGCGAACGCAGGGATTTGCCGTGTACCGCAGGGTGACGATGGCCATGCTGTTATTTAGCTGTGTGGTGATGTTTTTTATCTCATTTTGGCTCACAAGGCCCATACGGCTGCTGACGCGGGCCACGAAGGAGATGACGCAGGGAGATTACGGGTATCGGGCGGAGTTGATCAGCAATGACGAGATGGGACAGCTCACCCGGGATTTTAATCAGATGGCCAATGCGCTGGAGGAGAATATACATAAGCTGGAGGAAGAGATACGCTCCAGAGAGGAATTCATAGCTGCCTTTTCCCATGAGCTGAAGACGCCTCTCACAGCCATCATTGGCTATGCGGATCTGCTGCGTTCTCACAAGCTCGACGAGGAGAAGGCATTCCTCTCCGCCAACTATATCTATACGGAGGGTAAGCGGCTGGAGACTATGGCTTTTCGTCTGTTGGATCTGATTGTCACCAGACGGGGGGAGATTGAGCTGCAGACCGTGGATGTGGAAAATCTGTTTGCCTATCTGCGGGAATTGTACGGCGTACACAGCGATACGGGCATGGAATTTGTATTTGATTATGACCCCGGACAGATACGGGCGGAGCTGAATCTGATCAAGACGGTGATGATCAATCTGGTGGACAATGCCTGCAAGGCGTCCGAGCCGGGGAGTGTCGTGGAGATTGTCGGCAGGAGAGAAGATATGGGTTACCGCTTTACCGTGAGGGATTACGGGGTAGGCATTCCCGCAGAGGAGTGCCGCAAGATTACAGAGGCCTTTTATATGGTGGATAAATCCCGCTCCCGAAGCAAAAACGGCGCGGGTCTTGGGCTTGCGCTGTGCGCGGAGATATTGACACTCCACAAAAGCGAGCTGGAGATAGAGAGTACCATGGGGGAGGGCAGCCGCATCGGCTTTCTTCTGCCGGATTCGGAGGAGGTGATCGGGCGTGAAACGGAATAAACTAAGTATCATAGTCCTGATCACAGTAGCGGCACTGGTGTCGGCGTTTGCGCTGTGGGGGCCGGAGGCGATTTCTATCTACCGGGATCAGAAGACTCTCAATCAGGTGACTGTGGAGACTCTGGAATCCTCAGGGGAAGGGTATCGCTACGCATTGGGGAGCAATGAAAAGCTTTATATTGTCTCCAAATGTCTGAACAGCCAGAGCCAGTCGGGGAGCGAGCTGAGCAACAGAATCAAAGAGGGCGATGAGAGTTTAAACTACGAGGAACTGACAGGCACCTATGCCTTTGTGGTAAACAGGCAGGAGCCGTCCGACAGAGAGATCACGGAGGAGGATATCTTTCAGGTCTGCAATGACGGTCTGCGCGATATGAAGGAATTGGGGATTCTTCCCGATGAGGTGAAGGAGGTGACGGCTTCCGCTTACAGCGCGGTGCTGTACTCCGCCATAGACGTTCTGGAGCCCCGCAACAATGTGTCCGTGTGGAAGGTAAGCCTTTCCACCAACAGACAGAATGCGGACAAGTCGGGGCGGCTTCTGGACGCCTATATCGATGCGGATACGGGGAAGATATACGAGTTTTATGTGCGCACTCAGACCACCTGGAAGTCTATGGACCCCGGGCAGATGGTGGCTTCCTGGGCGGAATATATGGAGCTGTCCGAGCCTGAGGAATACGAGTCGGACAATCCCCTTCTGGAGAATACGCCCTATTTTGAGAAATACCGGTTTGCAGGGATAGATGAGGGCAGCACGGTGGTGACTGTGGGATTCTATGAGGGCATCAATGAATTGTATCTGAAGATATCCAGATAATGATGATGCAAAAAGCATGCAAAAATCATGTGATTTTTATGCAGAAATGTTGAAGGTTTGATGTGTGGGTTCTGTATCCTGATATCAGAAAGCAATCACAGAGATGATTCAGGAGGATACAGATGATGCACAAAAGAGTGAGAACCTATCAGTTGGTGCGCTGTGGAGAGCGCAGGGTGAAAAAGAACGGGAGAAGAGTTATCCGGCGTTGTGTGCTGACCAGTGTTTTGGCCCTGACATTGGCAGGGACGGCACTGATGGGAGTGCATTCCTCCAATCAGGCTCTGGCTGCGGGAGCGCGGGCGGACAGTCCGTATGATTCTATAGGATCATATGATTCCATGGGCTGGGATTTGTCGGACGAGGGAGGCAATCCGTTCACGATAGAGTCCGTACAGGCGGCCAATGAGCTTTTGGCGGCAGGCTTTGAGGCGGAGTTGCCGGAAATCATACAGAAAGATATTCCGAAAGAGCGATGTGACATTCTGGTGGCCATCGACGCAGGACACGGCGGCGAGGATGACGGCTGCAGCAGAGGGGATGTCTGCGAGAAGGATATTAATATAAAGATTGCAAAAGCCGCGGAAGAGCAGTTGTTGGACATGGGTTATCAGGTGCTGCTGATCAGGGAGGAAGATGAGGAGCGGTCTCTGGAGGAGCGCGTGCGGATTGCAAACAGGGCGCAGGCGGATATCTATATCAGCATTCATCAGAATGCCTGTGAGGAGCAGGTTTCTAATGTGTCCGGTATTGAGGTCTGGTACAATGAGTCGAAGGGAGAGTCCGGCAGCAGAAGGCTGGCTCAGTTGATTCATGAGGATGTGCTGCTCTACACGGGGGCGAAAGACAGGAGCCTTGTTGCGGATGAGTCTCTCCATGTAATCCGTGAGACAGATATGCCCGCGTGTCTGGTGGAGACGGGATTCCTCTCAAATAAGGCCGAGCGGGAACTGCTGGTCACAGAGGATTATCAGAAAAAGCTGGCGGAGGGCATTGCTTCGGGGGTAGATCTGTATTTTTTTCCAAAGACGATGTATTTGACTTTTGACGACGGGCCCAGCGCTGAAAACACCATGACGGTGCTTGATACTCTGAAGAAGCATGATATCAAGGCCACGTTTTTCCTGGTGGGGGAGAATGTGGAAAAGCACCCCGAAGTGGCAAAGCGCATCGCGGAAGAGGGGCATACCATCGGTATTCACTGCTATAATCATGATTATAAAAAGCTGTATCAGAGCGTGGACAGCTATGTGGAGGATTTTGAGAAGGCCCGTGATGTGGTGTATGAGACCACCGGAGTGGAGGTAAAGTTGTTCCGTTTTCCGGGGGGCAGCATCAATGCCTATAATAAAAAGGTCTATAAGGATATTGCCAAGGAGATGACCGACAGGGGATATATTTATTTTGACTGGAATGCCAGTTTGGAGGACGCCACAAAGCATAATGAGCCGGAGCGTCTGTTGAAAAATGCGAAGGAGAGCACGCTGGGGCGCAGAAAAGTCGTGATGCTGGCCCATGACGTGGTATATAATACAACGCTCTGTCTGGAGGAGCTGCTGGAGCAGTTCCCGGAGTATCAGATGCTGCCGCTGACGGAAG